>JAGVOE010000001.1 GCA_020052895.1 Candidatus Woesebacteria bacterium | reverse complement strand
CTTTTTGAAAAACTTTCTCTCCTTTTGCGATCTTTCAAAATTGAGATAACTTCCCTTTCTACCGCCAGTAGATCATTTTTTTTGACCTTGATTAGCGAGTCTGTTTTGTAAATATTACTATAGATTGGTAAGTCGTAGCTTATGGCAGGCAGTCCGCAGGCCAAAGCTTCCATGAGGCTTATTCCCCAGCTCTCATCGGCATTTACTTTTGACAAGTAAATAAATAGTTTGCTCCCTTTCATAATCTCATATTTCCTGGGCCGATTGGTAAAACCCAGATACTTTACGTTGTTTTCAAGCTTTAGCTCGATAACTTTTTTTTCAAAATTAAGAATATTCTCGCTTAGTCCCGTCCCCATCACGGCCAAGGCGGCGCTTGGTATTTTTTTGACCACTGCTTTCCAGACATAGAGTAGGTCGATAACTCCCTTGTTTGGAGTGATTCTACCTTGGTAGACGGCGTCAAACTGGGAATTTTTTGAAGACTTTACCTTATCGATATTATTAATAAAAAGTCCGTTTCCACTGATCTTAATCAGCTTTGATCTAATTCCCCTTTCGAGCATTTGTTTTTTTAGTTCTGGGTTAACGGTAAAAATACACGATGCGTAGATATTCGCTAATTTTCCAACAAAGACTGACTCGAGATAAGTAAGATGGTTCACAAGGATGTTTCCCTGGCGGGAACGTGGAGATGGGACAATACTATCCATGATAAGAATCCAATCCTTGCACCGACTAATTAATTTAAGGAACATCGGGGGGAAAATATCAACTAAAAAAGCGGAATTGGATATAACAACATCATATTTTTTCTCTGTACTTAGAAGAGCATAGGGAGTAACCATCAAACGAAAGAGGTAGGCGATCATTATTTTTAGAGGAGAGGTACTTAACCAATTTGTCCCGGGAAGGGTTATAACTTGAATATTTTTGGTGGTGTGTTCCGCTACCTCTCTTTCGATGGCAAACTGACTTATTTGAGGTACAAGGACAGTAATTTCGTGACCTTGATCTGCCCAGTTTGTGACTCTACCGACTATTTTGTCGTAGGTATAAGGAATATTGTCCCCCAAGTTGACGTACAAAAACTTCATCTTATTTACTACAGAAGATAAACAACTCCCTGCCGAACAAGGCGTTGCCAAAGATGGTTTCCAACAATCTCTCTGAAGCTATTAAAAACCTTACGTAATATTTGTGATTTGAAAGATGGTATAAAAAATTTGGTAACTTACTAAAGGCCAATATCTCAATGTTTTTGAAACCAATCGATCTTAAAACTTTTTTTAGATTCGAAGGGTTGGTGTAGATAATCGGGGTATTTTGGTCAGAAAAAGTATCGCCACTAAAAATAGAAACAGATTGGTTGTTGGGCATGGTAAAGACTAGTCCTCCCCCACTCTCTAACTGATCATACATTTTTTTTAACATCTTCTTCCAATTTGAATTGTATTTTAAAACTCTAATAATAGTTATCAGGCTGAATTTTGTTTTATATGGAATTGTGTCTAATGATAAGTCGCATACCTCGATTTTTTTGATTTTTTTATTGTCATAAAAACGATCATTACATATTTCAACCATTTTTTGGGAGATATCTAGACCATATATGGTGGTGTTTCTTGTAGATTTTTTGCTGAGAGCAGCAAGAATTCTTCCGTTGCCAACACCAATATCAAGTATTCTGGGGTTTTTTTTGGATGGTATTTTTGAGACGATATAATCTGTTTCCTTTTTGGACATTTCTTGACGAGCAAGGGGTTTCCAGACATCTGAGTATCTAGAATTCCAGCTATCCCAATATTTTTTATTTGATTTTGAGTTCATGTTTTGATTAGGATATTGGATAAGAGAAGTTTTTGGTAAAAATAAATTTTGACTTGACAAGTTTTTGTTCTGCAATTTTGATATTATCAAAAAGTTTTCTGGAACTGCCACTGTCATAAAGATACGATTTGATAAACAAGTTATTCAAGAAGTAGAGAGAGTTTAGAAGCATGCAGTCAAGTGTGGAAGATTTTATTGAATTGAGATTGCTTTGATGATTTTCTGCAAAATACAATTCGTCAATTTTGACTGGTTTTTTGACTATATTTTCAGAGCCAATCAATGTTGATAGCTCTTTGCCTATTTTTCTCCTTCTCCAAAAATTTTCGGTACTAAGAGGACAAGTGGGATAGACGGTGAAGTTATCAAGACCCAGTACCAAGTAATCTTCGGCGATATATTTTGCCCCTTCTTTTAGTTTTTGTTTGAGTAGGGTGGTTTTACCGTTAAACCCTGGGGCAGTTAGACAGATATTTTGGCCACCGCCCTGATAGGCAATACCTCGAAGACAGACGTGGTTGTCTAAAAAAAGATTGAGATCAATAAGATTCGATAAGTGTTCACCGAGTGTGAAGAGATCTCCAATTTTGATGGGAAATAGCTGATAAGCACGATTGAAGGAGAGAGTTCTGGTTTTTACATTGTAAGAAAAGCGAGGATTCCAGAAAAATATTTTTCGGCTAAAATACCAGAAATCGTCCTTTTTGATATAGTATTCACTTCGAAAATCATAGTCGTGTGGTATTTTGATACCTTCATCTCTTTTGAGTGTGTAATGATGCTTGTACTTGATGGAAGTGGATGGATAAAAGTTGAGATCTTGACACATGACAAAACCGTTGAGAGAGTTCAGTTTGGTATCAATCGAAACTAAATTGGGAATAATTGTCTTGTACATTACGACTTGGTAGCTTTGATAAAAATAGTAACAATGCCGTCTTTTTCTTCTAGATACTCACGATTCTTGTGGATCTCGAAAAACTTTTTGAAGGGTATTTCGCGGTGAAAAATCCATTTAAAAACATATAGAAGGATGGTTCCTGTAATCTCAAAAAACCCACCCCGTCGATACACCTGCTCGATCTTGAAGCCGGCTTTTTTGAAAAGTTGTCTAAGTTTTTTTTCGCTGTAGTGACGATGACCAAAATACCAAGCTGGGTCGAATGCTTTTGAAAGAGGGTGATCGAAGTCGGTTGAGAGAACAAATTTACCGCCCGGTTTAAGTATGCGATTAATTTCGCTTAGGGCTATACTTTCCGTGCCCACAGGAATATGCTCTATAACATCAAACATAACAACAAGATCAAACACTGCAGTCTTTTCGGGTATATCTAGGGCAGATCCTTGTTTAAAGATGGCTCTGGGAACTTCCTTTTTAGCTTGATAAAATGTTCTTTCCGGCTCGATACCTACCATTTTTTTGGCTTTTGCGGCAACCGCAAATTTTTCAAACCAACCGAAAGAACTACCGACATCGAGCACCGCCAATCCTCTGACGTTCCCACAGAGTTTGAAGCTAAATTTATGTCTGCCCGTTAACCTGTTCTTGATTGAGTTGTTGAAGTTTGTCATACTAATTAGGAATAATTTTTGTTACGTAAAAAGAGAGTTCTGTTCATGATGTCAGCCTCGATGCTAAAGCCGATTTTGGAAACATCTCTTTTGAAGCGTCGATAGTTGTCGTGATCGTTTATATTGTGAAGTTCGACAAAAATTGTTTTGACATAATCTTTTATAAATTGTTTTGAAGTTCTAAAGACAGAGTACTCACTACCTTCGATGTCCATTTTGAGGAGATCTATATGTTTAATCTTATTCTTCTTACAAAAGCTGATAAAAGTACTGGTGTCAACAATCTCTGAATTTGTTTTCTCACCTTTCATCATACCTTTGACAAAAGCTCCGTCAAAATTATTGCCGTTAAAGTTTAGTCTTTCTTTGCCGTTCTTATCAATTAGAGCGACTTTATGAGGAATAACGCCTTTAACATTATTTAATTTGAGGTTCTTTAGTAAATAGGTATAACTATCTGAATTTGGCTCAAGAGCATGAATAATTGGTTTGTTTGATTTTAATTTTTGATAAATAAATAGAGTCGTGTCACCAATATTGGCACCCGCATCGATAATAACCGGATTATAATTTTTTGGAAAAAAATAGCTTGGATACTCAGAATCAGCGTTATTGATGATGATTTCTGAAACATCACTTGTACCCGCCCTAGCCGTAAACTCAAGGCCATTCCACAAATAATACGTTACATCTCCTTTTATTAATCCTAGTAGGTCAAACACTAAAATATGGAGATTTTTGATGGATTTGAAAGAGAGCCAAATTTTTCTAAACATGCACTAGGAATACCTTTCCATAATCGGACTCTGTCCAAGAACCTTGATCCTAAACGCCTCCTGCCAGATAGTAAAAGCAGAGGCAAAAGTAATAAGGGGGTGGTAGAACCATTCTCCGTCTCCATCTTTGAGATACATAAATAGAGCTCTGAGCACGGGAAAAACTATACTGACACCGTAGAATGGATAGAGATACATTCTCAGTCTTCTATACCAGGAAATATACCGCATTCTACCCTTGAGACCAAACTTGTCTTTGTACATACCAAAGGTTTCTCGTTTATCCAGCTGATAATCTATAGCCCACCGGTGTTTGCTGATAAATTGCTTCAATCCACCATCTAACGTTTCATGATAATTGCTGGCACTGGGAACATAAGCAAACTGTTTTTTGAGCCTAATCATATCAATAACCGCCATTATTCCACAGTAGTATGTACTTTTAGCACGGTGATAAGCACTTTTTCTCAACATGAAGCCTTGTTCAAACTCAAGAATGGGATGGTTTTTCAATTGAAAATCATATACTACCCACCCCTTAGCTTTTTTGAGAGTTTTGTATACCTTCCCAAAGGTTAGCGGATTGTTGGCATAGCCATAGACAAAATGGTTTCCGGGATCTGTAAAGCGGTTAACATATTTTGTCATCCAGCTATCAGTGTCTTTGTTGTCAAGATGAGGATAAGCTGCGGCTATTTCCTGATCGTCTATAAAGGGTTTTAACATTCGTTTGATCCAATCTTTTTGAACAAGCTGATTGTCATGTCCCATGAAAACCACAAATTCACCCTTTGCAACTTCACCGCCAACAGCAAAGCCTGGATCGCCAAGTATTAGCTTGTTCTTAACTAACTTAACTCCAAATTTCTTTGCTAATTCCAAAGTGTTGTCTGTCGATCCCCCATCGGCCCAAACAATTTCTATTTTTTCTTTTGGATACTCTTGCGTGAGGATTGATTTGAGACTGTCCTCAATATAGTGGGAGCTATTGAAAGTAGGGGTAACAAATGACACGAGGGGATATTCCTTACCATTTGGATGTTTAACCATAAGTAATTATTGTACTACCCAATTTCTGTGATATGCTATGGATTATATTCAGTTTGTGAAACACTAATATGAAGAAGATATTCAAGCCAAAGAAGTTCATTATCTTTGGATCACCTTTGATAGAGAATGATGAGATTAAAGAGGTAGTAAAAACCCTGAAAAGTAGCTGGCTCGGAACTGGTCCCAGGGTGGCTAAATTTGAAGAAGATTTTAAACAATACGAAAATGCCAAATATGCTATGGCTGTGAACTCTTGTACAGCTGCCCTACATCTAAGCATATTGGCTTGTGGTATTGGTGAAGGAGACGAAGTAATTACTACCCCCATGACCTTTTGTGCAACCGTAAATACAATCATTCATGCTGGAGCAACTCCAATATTGGCAGATATTAACCCACAGACATATAACATTGACCCTGATGAAATTAGGAAAAAAATCACCAAAAGGACAAAGGCGATTATCCCAGTTCACTTTGCAGGTCGAGCTTGTGAAATGGACGAGATAATATCCATAGCTTCAAAACACAATCTTCATATTATTGAAGATTGCGCCCATGCGATTGAGACTGAATATCATAAAAAGAAAGCTGGGACATTTGGAAGGTTTGGGTGTTTTAGTTTTTATTCCACAAAGAATGTAGTTACAGGAGAAGGGGGGATGGTGTTGGCCAAGAATTCAGAAGATGCTAGTAAAATTAAAATATTGGGTTTGCATGGAATGTCGAAAGATGCGTGGAAGAGGTTTGGTGATACGGGATTTAAACATTATCAGGTTGTGGAGTGTGGATACAAATATAATATGATGGATCTTCAAGCGGCGATAGGAATCCATCAACTTAAGAGAGTCGACCAAAATTGGCTAAAAAGAGAAAAGATTTGGAAGAGATACAATCATGCCTTAAAAGAATTACCCATAGGACTACCTGCGGATATTGAAAAAAATACGAAGCATGCATACCATCTCTACACTATCTTAGTTGATAAGAAAAAGACATCAATAAGCAGAGATGATTTTCTTGATCAAATGACAAAGAAAGGTGTTGGCGTGGGTGTGCATTACATGAGTGTTCCTGAGCACGAATATTACCAAAGAACATTCGGGTGGAAACCAGAAGAGTACCCTAACGCTATGATGGTGGGACGGCAGACGGTTAGCATTCCGATTTCTCCAAAGCTCACAGATATGGAAGTCGAATACATCATAAAATCAATTAAGGAGATTATTGATAACGCGATGGTTGAAAATAAATAGATGTAAAAATCCACCCAAAAGGGTGGATTAATTCTAACCAAGGTAGCTAATCAGCAGATCTGTGAGAAAAGTAACCTTCTCACCACCGGCATCTCCTGGCCACGCGAGTGTTACTTTGGTAGTACTGAAATTTAGATCAAGCTGAAAGTACTTTGTAGGGACAACATCATTCTTTCTGGTCTTGAGGCTGGTGATGAGCCTGGCAACCTCTTCAGGACTTAAAATTGCGACACCTTCTCGACTAACCTCAGAATAGAACTTTGTACACTGTTCGCTATTAAGAGCACTTCCTCTACGCGAGGCTGAATAAAGTCTTTTTTCTTCCATTTTGACCTCCAAAAAAAGTAAAGAACTGATAGATTATACCACATCCCATAACTTTTTTATAAATTCGTGTTTTCGCCGTGCTGGCCGAGCTGTTTGGGGGAGAAGTCCATCATGTGGCCGAGGAAGCGCCAGCCGGCGGTGAAGAGGAATTTGATGTCGTCTAAGTTTCTAATTTCGGTGATCTTGCGAATCATAAATCTAGGACTTAAAAAAGATTTGTAAAGATCCTGCGTAAGCTCCAGTACCTGTTTCTCGGTAAGTGAGGATTTCATGACCGGTTTGCGCATATCGTAGTCCTCGTAGTCCTCGGACAGGAGCCAACCTTCTTTTTTACATTCCTTCCAAAGAGGCGTACCGGGGTATGGAATCACCACGGTGGCTTGAAGAGTATCCACAAACCCTTTATCAAAACACTTCTTAGCTAGGTCGACCGTGTTTCTGGCGTCTTCATAGGTTTCCCAAGGGTATCCCATCATAATAGTTAGGTGAGGGTCCAAGCCGCCCTTCTTGGCCATACGGACACCTTCTTCGATTTGTTCTACCTTGAGACCTTTGTCGAGGTGATCAAGGGTATATTGATTGGCCGATTCCATGCCGTAGAGAATGAAGCGGAAGTTCGCTTTGCCCATTGCGGCATAGTGCTCTTGCTTAAGGGCGTTAAGGCGCATATTACAGCCGTACACGACCTTCTTACTGTAGCCCGAACTAATCATCAGCTCGCAAAAATCTTTCAGGGGTTTGCCGATCATAAAAGTACCGGCGTCGTCGAAGATTTCTTTGACGTGGTACTTATCGACCACGTACTTAACTTCGTCAAACAGTCTTTGAGGGGTAAAGCGTCGGTAGGAACCGATGGGATTAATCGTATGATCCCAGACACAGAAGGTACAGCGATTCCACCAGCAGTCGCGACCGGAATACATATAGGTAGCCGGTGTGTACTTATAGTTACCGTTGTAAACAGAATAAAGCTCCCACCGAGTGAGGTCACGATCAACAAAAGGAAGTTCGTTTAGATCGTGAGCAATACTCGGCTTGCCGGAATTGGCATAGAAGGGCTTACCTTTTCGCTTGATGGTTTCGGCTGGCTTTTGTATGATTCGTTTATCCCCTACTCTCCACCAGATGCCACCCTCCAATACTGATGGAGTGAGATTGCCGCGCTTCGCTCGCAATGACGAGGATAAATGGTCTAGGAGATTGACGATGACAAAGTCGTAATCGCCCCCGGTGATAAGGTAGTCAACCTTGCTGTTCTCCATCATTTCTTCCGGGGCAAAAGTGACGTGATCCCCTACCCAGACGAGAAGGAGTTTGGGCAATTCCTTCTTAAGAATTTTGGTGAGGGCCCAATGCTTCTTGACGATGGGAGACTTTGTCTCCACCATGAGTATATCCGGCTTAAATTTCTTTAGCTCGGCGAGCCACTCCGGAAAAGTTTGCTCTTCGGCAATACCATCCATCCACTTGACCTTATAGCCGTGTGCTTTGGCGTTGCTGGCGGCATAGGCGGGCACCATGGGGTAAATGTAAGTCTTCGCATTGAAGTACTGAAACTGACGGTTTTGGGAGAGAAGCATAACGCCCTTGTCCGAAGGCATAGGAGGATAACCGACGACAAGCCTTAAAGGCTTGTTAGATCTCAGATTTTGGATCTCAGATTTCAGATTTCTTTTAATGGGTTTGTGTTTGTTTTTTAACATTTAGAATGTGTTTTATTTAAATAGATTCCGGGTCAAGCCCGGAATGACAATGAAGGTGAACTCACGGAAAAATGGTTTTTCCTGTTTTGTCTTTAATTATGATAGCAAGAATCGGGCAACTACGCGCGGCCTCCATGACGGCTTCCAAAGTGTCCCCGTCCGGATCCGAGATGATAGCTTTGCCATCGGAATCTCTTAAAAGAAAGGTAAGTGGAGCGGCGATAGAACAAGGACCGGCAGAGATGCACTTATCGAGGTCCACTGTAATGATATAGCCATCGGCTCGGATGGCTTCGCTTTTGGAATCAGTGGTGATTACTTGAGGCATTATCGTAATAGTTTACCAGTAAACAGGAAACCTTGGAGGAAGCGAGCGCCGTACCAGAGATGGGTGATGAAGATAATGGGAATAGAGAGGAAGGCTTGAGGGAGGGCTTTCGTGGAGTGAGATTGCCGCGTCGCTTCGCTTCTCGCAATGACGGAATAGATCCAAAGAGAGTTAAGGAAGAGAATAAAGAAATAGAGAGCGAAGGAGTAGAGGCCTAGGGAGCGTACTTGATGGAGTGAGATTGCCACGTCGGAGTACCTCCTCGCAATGACAAGAGTTATGGGTGATGTCAAGATAAATATTAGTCCTAGGAGAAGGATGGAGGGGAGGAAGTAGATGAGCTTCAGGGAGGTTTCTGGGAGGATACGAGCAAAGAAACCACGATGGAGGCCGAAGTTCCCGTTCTGCCTCAAGTGAGGCAAGAGAAGTGGACGGCGGTGATGGTAAACCAAAACTTTTGGATCATAAATAATTTTTTTTCCGAGTTTATGGGTGAGATCCAGACAGAGCTTGGTGTCCTCCCCCGGCCAGAAATTGGAATCGTAGCCGCCGACCTTATCAAAGTCTGTCTTGCGGACAGCTAAATTCATCGAGGGATAATCATCCACAAACTGTTTATTGTTTGACAAAAAACGGTAAGTATATATTCCCCCACCAGCAGGAGATGCTGAGGCCCAACCAGAGGCGGTTTCTTGCCAAGAGACATTTGGCGGGGTGACACCGGGACCGCCGACGCCGGCAATTTTGGGATCTTTAAAGTGGGGAACCATATTTTTGAGCCATCCCTCGCTAGGATAAGCATCGTCGTCGATAAACGCCAGAATTTCTCCTTTCGCCATCTTCGCGCCAATATCCCGCTTCTCGGCCGGACCGACATAGTGGCCAAAGAATTTTTGGCGTAATTTGGGAAAATTCAGAGCAACTTGATAGTCGCAAACAAGAATAATTTCGAAGTTTTTGTAGGTTTGCTTTTGAATGCCCTCCAGACACTCCACCAAATACGGGTTTT
>JAGVOE010000051.1 GCA_020052895.1 Candidatus Woesebacteria bacterium | reverse complement strand
ACTCCATCTGCTTCCAGCTGGCAAAACTCCTTCACCTGCTTATTCTTCATCTGGGCGTTACAAAAAATCCCCAGTTTAACTAGCCTCAAACTCTGCCGACCGCGTGCTTCCATGACTCTTTTTCTGATCTCCAGTGAACTTTCCCCCTTAGGGATGGTGACCAGCATCTTTTCCGTCTCCACCGCCGGCACGTTGATATGCAGGTCAATCCGATCCAATATTGGCCCGCTTATACGCCTTTTATACCGCTCTATTTCTCTAGCTGAACACCTACACTCCTTGGTGGGGTGCCCGAGATACCCACAAGGACAAGGATTGACCGCCGCCACTAGCTGAAAAGCCGCCGGATACTCCACTCTGCCGGCCACTCTGGATATCTCTATCTTGCCATCCTCCATCGGCTGTCTCATGGCCTCCAAAACACTCCTGGGAAACTCGGCCATCTCGTCCAAAAACAAAACCCCCAAATGAGCCAAAGACACTTCTCCAGGCATGGGCCGACTACCACCGCCCACCAGACCGGCCAGACTGGTTGAGTGATGTGGTGAGCGAAACGGCCGGCGTCTAATCACCGCTTCTCCGGCTCTCATCAGCCCAGCCGCCGAGTATATCCTGGTCACTTCCATACTTTCTTCTTCACTCATGAGAGGCATAATCCCCGGCAAAGCTCGCGAAAGCATCGTCTTGCCGGACCCGGGTGGGCCGGACATCAGCACATTGTGCCCACCGGCGGCCGAGATAATCAAGGCTCTCTTAGCCATCTCCTGTCCGACTACTTCCACCATATCAAACTCCGGTGCGGCCGCCTCCACCAGACTTTTTATCTCTATTTTTTTCAAGGGCTCGATTTTCTTCTCCCCCATCAAGTGAAGAATTAGTTCTTTTAAGTTTCGTACCGGCAAGACTTCGATATCGGACACCACTGCCGCCTCGTTTGCCGACAAGACAGGCAGAAACAATTGCTTTTTACTATTTTTATCCTGAGTATCCCCGAAGGATTTGGCAAACAAAGCTACGAGCAGTGTTCCTTTGGTATGCCTCAAACTCCCATCCAGTGACAGCTCCCCATAAAACAACCCCTGAACAACGTCATTGCGAACCCGCCGTGGCGGGTGTGGCAACCTGCCCGTCCGGCAGGCGGGTCTCACTCCATCCTTGTCATCCTCGCGAATGCGGGGATCCATTAAATCATCCTCTTCATTATGTCTTGATTCCTTGAGTTCTTGCGTTCTCGAGTTCTTCACTTGTATGTCCCCATTCGCCACTAAAATGCCTACCGCCATAGCCAGATCGTAAGCCGAGCCTTCTTTGGGCAGGTCGGCCGGGGCTAGATTGACGATAATTTTCTTCTGGGGAAAGGCAAAACCACTGTTGACAAGCGCCGTCTTCACCCTCTCTCGAGCCTCCCCCACCGCTTTGTCGGGTAACCCCACAATACTAAAACCAGGGAAGCCCTTCTCGGCCACATCCACCTCCACCTCCACCAAAAAACTCTCCAGTCCCACACAAGCGACACTCTCAATTCGAGCAAGCATAGAATTCAGTATATACGTAGGGGCACCCCTTGCGGGTGCCCGTTCTTGTAGAGGCGTGATTCATCACGCCCGTATTTTCCTCCTCAAAAAGCCACAAAAAGCCCACCTTTTTAAAGGCGGGCTTTACTTAGTGCTCTTCTTAATTATCAAAGCCAGAAAAGAAGAGGGCCAGTAACAAAACAAGCGAAACCAGCCCGAAAACAGAAGTATCCGTTAAGGGTGTTTCCAGCCAGGACACAAAGGTGGTTCCTCCCAGAATACAAAGTAACACGTACCCGTAGACGTTTAACTTCTTTCCTATAAAAGCCATTTTTATTGTCTCCTATTTTCAAATTTCAGACACGAACTATCAACTTATGCGTAGATAATACACCCAAATCACCCATAAGTCAAGCTATAGGTTGCTTTTTTGTGGCTGATGTGGTAAGATACCACCACTCGAACGCTAAAAATCTAATAATCCAAGGAAAAAGGAGGCTCCCGTGTCCGTCAAAGTTATCCTCGCCAGGCACGGAGCTTCCGTTGCCTACGAAAAAATCGACGAAGAAGGCGATATCTTTCGCCAAAAAAACTCTACCCCTTTGAGTCAACTTGGTATAACTCAAGCTCAACAACTTGGGAAACAAGTTTCTATATTTCGGCCAGACGTCCTGGCTTGCAGTCCTCAAAAAAGGGCTCGAAAAACCGCCGAGATCGTGACTGAATACAACCCTCTATTCTCCAATGTTATCGAAGATCTTCGAGAAATTCGGAGAGTTGTAGACGGCCAAAGTATCTACAATCAGCTTAATCTCGATTACAAGCGCTGGCGAGGGGAAATAATTCGTAGAGCCGACCTCACAGCCAAATTTCACACCTCGGACGAGTCCCACGGTGAGTTCTTGGCCAGACAAACAAGAGTGAAACACTGGATATCTCAAGAGTTTGATGGACAGACCATCATAATCGTCGGTCACAGTCAGGCTCATGCCATGCTTCTCAGTAGCATGATCCTGGGGGACCACCCCAAACCTCGAGAGCTTTTTGGTCTTTTCAACCGGCTCTTCATGAGCCACGGAGCCATCACCATAGTCACCTATGACTATCGCAAAGGCTGGCAAATGAAAGAGGAGAATTTTAATATCACTAAGCATCTAAAATAAAGCCCCGCCATCCAGCGGGGTTTTTTTACACCACTCGGTACTT
>JAGVOE010000029.1 GCA_020052895.1 Candidatus Woesebacteria bacterium | reverse complement strand
TTTACTCTTACTATTTCCTTATCGCTTTTGATCAAAATATAGTTGTCTTGGATTTCTGTTATCTTCCCACCGAAACCAATCTCTTTACCAAAATATAGCTCCGGAGCCTTGATGGCTTCCAAGTAGCCAGGGAAAAGTGTCGGTCCTTTTATTTCTCCATAAAAAACGGCAAGCAGAATAAGAAAAAGGGGTATGGTGATTTTAAAAAACTTGTACTTATCGCTAAACATTTTGTTTTAAGGATCTGTTTTTGAGGATGAAAAGGGTTTTCTCGACTAATCTGCGATTGGCGGCCACGGAGTCAGCAATTAAGCCAAAAATACAGATCTGGAAACCAACGACAATAAAGATCGTGGCTAAGAAGAGAGACTGAAGGTGACCTTGGGCGTTACCAAAATAAAAGTAGTAATAGGCAAATCTGATCCAGATGAGAATTCCCGGAGTCATAAAGAAGAAACCAACCGTAGTAAACACCTTTAATGGCTCGTACATGGTGATAATGCGAAAAATGGTGGCGGCGGTATTTTTGATGTGTTGGAAATCGTTTTTGAACAAGCGGGACTCGCGAGTTTTAGGATTGGTCTTGACATTGATAGAGGCAACGGCAATCTTCTTCTTACCGGCTTGGATAATGGTTTCGGTACAGTAGGAAAACTCCGTGATCACATTTAACTGCATGGCGGCCGCGCGAGAGTAGGCTCGGAAACCAGAAACGGCATCGGGAACATCCACGCCGGAAATATAGCGGACAACCCAACTTCCCAGTTTCTGTAAGATTTTTTTGGTAGGAGAAAAATGCTTGATCTTATCCGTTTGACGGTTAGCTATTACAATACTCGCCTTGCCGTCTAGGATGGGCTTAATAAGGCGGGAGATGTCTTGTTGGGGGTATTGGTTATCCCCATCAGTGTTGACAATGATGTAGGCGCCTTTCCTAAGACAGTAATCTAGCCCGTCGGAGAATGATTTGGCGAGGCCTTGGGTTTGGAGGTGTTGAATAACATAATCCACCTTGAGCTTTTTGGCGACCTCCAGAGTTTTATCGGTGGAGCCGTCATCGATGACCAAGATTTTTACTTTAGAAATGCCCTTAATCCTTCTGGGGACGGATTTAACGACCAGAGGTAAGGTTTTCTCTTCGTTTAGGCAGGGGATCATCACAACCAGTGTTTTTTGCGCCTTTTGTTTCACAAACACAAGTATAACGCAAAGTATTGGTTAATTTAGCTACGATTTGCCCACTTGACATCCGAAAAAAAATAGTGCTATAGTTAAATCATGAACAAGAACTCGTTTAAGATTGGAGTGATGTCTGTGGTTATATTTACAATGTCTGCTGGAGTAGCCATGGCATATTATGAGTATGGACCGGCAACCGCTCCTGGGTGTGGAAATACAAAACCCCAGAAGGCATGGTTGTATCGCGTTAAATCATTAGGTAAGGGCCAATATCAGTTATTCTGGGATAAAGCCGACAGAGCATCTTCTTGGACCGTTGGCTATGGAACTCAGCCCGGTAAGTATATTTATGGCCAGAATGATTTTGGAGATAGCAACTCAAGGGACTTAGTCGTAAACACTTTTTCTAATAAAAAATTCTATTTTGCCATAAAAGCTAACAATGGCTGTATGCCTGGAGATTGGTCAAATGAATGGACGGTGGGTACAAGTTCATTCGTGGGTACCACCAGTTATGTAGCTCCAACCACACTAATCCCAACTCCTACAAAAACGAAACCAGTGGTAACTACTACTCCGGTAAAAGGCGGTCAACCAGTTGTTACTAAGGCACCTGCGGTGAAAACCCCAACACCAACCACAACACTACCTAAAACCGGTGGATTCTGGGAATGGCTAAAGAGACTGTTTCAGTAAGCTTGTATATTACTTTTCTTCGCGATGAGGACAAGGCTTTGGCCGAAGGGGGGGTGAAGATATTTTTCCACATATAAAAACGGAACAATCAGAGAATCAAAAATTTTGGCAAGGATGGAATCGGATCTGGCTGCCCCTGACCTAATTTTAAATAGTTTTCCCAGGAGGAGTCCCCTGCCCCACCAGAGAAAGTAACCGGGTAAATTGGCATAATAAATTTTTTCGACTTTGAATCCAACGGCTTCCGCTTTTTGCCGGAGGTCTTTCTTGGTGTAACGGCGGTAGTGCCCCATCTCTTCATCCAGCCGTCCATAAATTTCCGGACGGGCAGGAACGAACATGAGGAAATACCCACCTTCCTCCAAAAGCAGGTAACAATTTTTCATAGCTGACACATCACCCTTGAGATGTTCGAAAACATTGGATGAAAAAATAGTATCCATCTTTCCCAAAAGATTCTTGGGGGTGTCCTTTTCAATATTGAGATTGATCACCGGATCCGTAAAGACTTTTTTGAGACTCTCTAGGTACTCAGAAATGACGTCAGATAGAATTACAATGGATTTGGGTGAAAGGAGTTTAGAAAGAGCTCCCTGACCACTACCGATCTCCAAAATAGTTCTGCCAAAATATTTAGCAAAATGACTCATGAGCCAGCGGTTGTAGTTCTTCAATCCATTGGCCTGCTCGAGGATGTGGTGACTATCGGAGGTCCACTCAAGGCTTTTCATGGAGAAGGGTTTTCACTTTGAAGAAAGAGGCAAAAAGGACAAATATGTTGGAGGCAAAAAGAGCTATAGCCGGGGCTTGAAAGCCGATTTTGGGAATGAGGAGGAGATCTAGACCGACAATGATTGCCGTCTGTATCGCCATCATTTTGGTGTAGTAATTCAGCTGATTGAAAGAATATACGAGAACAGAGTTCGAAATAATGGTAAACAAAAAAGGAATCATGGCCAGGATAAGGTATCTAAAGACGTTGATGGACTCCAAGTATTTTTCGCCATAAACCAAGATGATGATCGGGGAAGCAAAAAATGAAATGGCGATCATGGAAGCGGCAATGCCGGAGACCAAGAGGACTAATTTTTTGGCATAGGAGAGAATTTTTTGAGTGTTGTCAAAGGAAGAAAATCGAGGATTGATGACCGACCCGAGACCGGCCGCCGTCATGGCAAAAAGTAAAGTCACCCGGCTCGCAGCCGAAAAGATACCGGCCGAGTAGCTACCCACCAGAAGATTGAGTAAGACAATATCCACTCGGGAGATCATCACGGTAAAAATTCTAGAGACGGCAATCCACTTGGCAAAATGAAAAATGTTCCAAAAGCTACTCTTGGAAAAGTCAAACTCGATGGAGTTCATTACTTTGCCAAAGGTGAAGAGAAGTGCCAGTAGAGTGGAGATTATATTGGCGACCAGGGCGGAGCCTATCGAGAGGTTACCTAGTCTAAAGATAGCCAAGACAATCATTATCTTCACAGCAGAATCCACGATCTGGCTGGCTGAGTAAGACCAAAACCTCCGATCGGCGGTAAAGACTCCCTGGGTATAGATGATTAAGAGGTAATTAAAGGCCAGCAGTCCGGCCAAAAAGATGTCGGTGCCTA
>JAGVOE010000076.1 GCA_020052895.1 Candidatus Woesebacteria bacterium | reverse complement strand
CTAGCTATGAAAATGTCCATCGATTCCCAGGTCTCCCAGCCTTTCTCGGCCAATGCGTTGCCCTTACCCAATACTCAAACTCACCAAAAAGAAAAAGTTTTGGAATCTACTTACACTAAGTACTATCGTGAAACCAAGCCCATGGACATGTCTCAGGTTACTGCTCTCATGACCCCTCCAGCCAAGCGCTATACCGAGACTCCGGATACTCGCCCCAACAACCCCGCTCCATCGTCATTGCGAGATTCGTACTCGAACCGAAGCAATCTCACTCCACCAAAAGTGCCCTACGTTCCCCAACTTCCCCCCATCGCCCCACGAACAGAGCCAAACCCTTTCAAAATCCCCCCCTCCGGCACATCGTCATTGCGAGGAGGAACAGGCAACCTGCCTGCCGGCAGGCAGGTCTCACTCCATCAACAAAATTCCGCTTCAAGCATCTCTCTAAAAGAGCCCACTCTCGAGGATCTCGACAAACTTCGCCAAGAAGGTCTCCGCCCCAGCATCGTCGGCTGTTTCCTAAATGATAAAAAAATTCTCCTCGCTTACCAAAAATCTTTTAATCAGTGGCTCTTGCCCCAAGGGGGAGTGGAGAACAAACAGAGTATCAAAGAGGCCTTTACCAAAGAACTCGCCGAAGAAGTGACCGAAGACTTTCTCAAAACCTGCGACTCGGATATCAAACTAGTTGCCGTCGACAAAATCGAGTTTCCTCCCAGCAAGCAAGGTCTTCGTGATATGACGACGGATAATGGTGAGCCTGTCGTTATGAAAGGTAAATACTATTACTTTTTTGTAACCAATGCCCAAACAACCGACATTACTCTCGGTGCCACTGAATTTGACGACCTAAAGTGGCTAAACTTCAACGAAGCGTATAAACTAATTAAAGAGACCAATACTGGAGGCAGGCTAAGGATGATGACCAGTCTTCTTCAGCTTCTCAAGGACAAAGGTCTTCTCTCTATCAATCAATCAACCGACCATGGATCCGAACCAGCCAAACGAAGAAGTCAGCTACACCCCGCCTCAAGCTTGGGGAGAAGACCCGTCAACCGCTCCCCTCAGCCCACCTCCGGCAAACCTTCCCTCTCAGCTCCCCCCGACGACCCCTTTGCCAACTTCCTTGGCAACCCCCCAGCCCATCGATCCTCAGGCCAGCTCTCCGCTCCAAACACCTCCGACTCCCCCCACTCCTCAGCCAATTAAAACCAGTTCTCCTGCTGGTCGAATCTTTCTCGTTTGGTTGGCTTTAGTTCTTCTCGGTGTCTTTCTCGGAGTTCTAGCCTCATTTTTTCTTCCAACTTTTTCTTTGAGTTCTTTAACTGGCTCAGTTACTCCCAATCTCTCTCCATCTCCGTCACTTTCTTTAGTCGATCCTCAGGCCGAGATGCTGGACATCACCCCCACTCTGGAGGTTACCCCTCTTCCTGAGCCCACGGCTACTCCTTCAGCTCTGCTCGATCTCAAGTGGAATATGATGACAGTCAAATCTCCGCTCACCGCTTTCAGCGATTACAAAATCTACTATCCGACAACTTGGACAATTAAAGAATACAAAAATACGCCTGGAACCAATGATTCCGGCTTTTCGAGTTTAGTTTTAAGTAAGGATGGAATAACTATGACTATAGATCAGAACGAATTCGGTGGTGATGTTTGTCTATACTCTGGTGATGCTGTCATGGAGGGTTCAATTGTGCGGTTTAGTGATTATAAAGAAATTTCACAACAACCATATGTGTGGAGATGGGGTCAGGTTGAGTCAGTTAATTCCCCTTACGGTGTCTGTGAACTTTCTGCTGATACAAAGTACTCAACGCTCACAGCCATAGGCAGAGTTATGTTGAATGGTACAACTGTCGACGAATCAACTCTTGAGGAATTCAACTACATCCTCGAAAAAATCGTCATCCTAAAATAATTCTCTAGGGTCTTGACAAAATTTTCCTCGATTCGCTAAAATAGCAATCGAGTATCTTGACTGCTATTTCTGGTATACTCAAGCATCGTGTCTCCCGCCATTGCGGGACTATATAAATTAACATCAATAAAAACATGGTTAACACCCTTACTGTCAAAAAGTTAGCACCCGCTCCGGGACTCCTTCTGGTCGAGCCGGCCAAACAAGAGAAGAAGACCGCTTCCGGTCTCTATCTTCCCGATACTCACACCGAAAAACCTCAGTACGGTACCGTCCTTAAAGTTGGTGACAAAATCAGTAACGATCGTGGCATCATCGTCAACTCTCCAGCCAAAGTAGGGGACACTGTTCTTTACAAGAAATGGGGAGGCAACGAAGTCATGGTTGGTGATATCGAATATCAATTCCTCAAGTTCGACGATATATTAGCAATTGTCAATAAATAAAATGGCCAAACAAATCCTTTTTGCTGAAGAAGCTCGTACCAAACTAGTCACCGGTGTCAATAAATTAGCTAGAGCCGTCGTCACTACCCTTGGCCCCAAAGGCCGAAATGTCGCCATAGACAAAAAATGGGGCTCTCCCACCGTTCTCCACGACGGTGTCTCTGTCGCCAAAGAAGTGGTTCTCGCCGATCCTTTTGAAAATATGGGTGCCCAGCTTGTCAAAGAAGCCGCCAGTAAGACCAACGATATTGCCGGAGATGGAACCACTACTGCTACTTTACTAGCTCAGCAAATTGTTCTCGCCGGTATGAAAAATATTACCGCCGGCGCCAACCCTATGCAGATGAAGAGGGGAATAGACAAAGCCGTCTCTGCCGTGGTTGTCGAGCTAGCCAAAATAAAAACCGACCTCTCTGAAAATGATTGGCAGTCAGTGGCTACCATCTCCGCCCAAAATCCAGAAATCGGTGCCAAAATTGCCGAAGCCCTCAAGCTTGTTGGTCGTGATGGTGTTGTTACCGTTGAGGAATCAAAAGGTATGGAGTTTGAGATCGAGCACAAAGGTGGTATGCAGTTTGACAAGGGTTATGCCTCTGCTTACTTTGCTACCGATCCAGCCAGCATGGAAGCCGCCATCGAAAATCCTTACATTTTGATTACCGATCAAAAAATCTCGGCTATCAGTGATCTCTTGCCTTTCTTGGAAAACACCATGAAGGTCAGTAAAAACATCGTCATTATCGCTGACGACATCGAAGGTGAAGCTCTCGCCACTCTAGTCGTCAACAAGATGCGTGGTACCTTTAATATCTTAGCCGTCAAAGCTCCGGCCTTTGGAGACAGGAGAAAGGCTCTTCTCCAAGACATCGCTATTCTTACCGGTGGTACCTTAATCTCTGAGGACACTGGTCGCAAGCTAGATTCAGTCACCATGGAAGATCTCGGCCAAGCCGACCGTATTTGGTCCGACAAAGACAATACTCAGATTATCGGTGGCAAAGGAGATGAAAAGGCTATTGAAGCTCGTTTGGAGCAAATTCGTCACGAGCTGGAGAAGTCTACCTCCGAATTTGATAAAGATAAGCTCGCTGAGAGAGTCGCCAAGCTCGCCGGTGGAGTGGCCGTTATCAAGGTTGGTGCCGCCACCGAAGTCGAGCTCAACGAACTCAAGGAAAGAGTCAAAGACGCTGTCGGAGCCACCAAAGCCGCTATCGACGAAGGTATCGTTCCCGGTGGTGGTGTCGCTCTTATCCGGGCTGGCCAAGCTCTCAAAACCATCAAAGCCGACAACTCCGATGAGGAAGTGGGTATCGAGATTGTCAAACAATCTCTCTCTCAGCCTCTCCGCTGGTTAGCCAAAAATGCCGGCGCCGACGATGGTTGGGTGGTCAAGAAAGTCGAAGAAAACAAAAATCCCTCTTTCGGCTTTAACTCTCTCACTCTTGAGTTTGAAGACATGCTCAAAGCCGGTATTCTCGACCCAGTGAAAGTCACTCGTTCGGCTCTACAAAATGCCGCCTCTGTCGCCAGTATGATTTTGACGACCGAGTGTTTAATCACTGACATAAAAACGGAAGACGAGAAGAGCTCTCAAGGTGGCGGTGGCATGGACGGCATGGGAATGTAGTCCCTCGTAGGGGCGATTCATGAATCGCCCTGCTCTGTCATTGCGAGACCCGCCTCGGCGGGTCGTGGCAATCTCACTCCACCAAAACATCGTACAGAAAAGGCCCCGCGTGTGTGGGGTCTTTTTTGTCCCGTGTTATACTATCACTCAGCTCGCACCTTAAAGGAGGAAGAAACATGAATCGCTTTTCCAGAGCATTGAATATATTGCTTGGCCACGACACGGAAACACCGGAAGCACGCGCTTTTCGTCATGAGCGCGAACGCGAACTATTTTCCTTAGCTCTCTATGCCTTCGCGGGTATTTGTGTTGCTCTCGCTCTCTCCCTTATCATTACGGGGACAGCTGTCTTGCTACCGCAAATTCTGCTTTATAGCATTATCGCCGAGATCTTCATTCTCTTTTTGTATAACACCTTTCTAAAATGGCACCAAAACCGCTACGGTGGTGACTAAATACCAACAACCCCCTGAAATAGGGGGCTTTTATTACCTCAAACTATTATCCACAAAAATACCCCGTTTTCCACACGAGACAAAGGATTGATAAGTCAATCTAAAATACTAACCAAACTGTTGAAATCTTTATTTAGCCTTAGCGATTCGACCATTAGATAAATCCAGATAAGGTCGAGGATTCACTGTCCGATCGTTTTTCATTACTTCCAGATGAAGATGTGGTCCGGTCGTCCTTCCGGTAATACCCACTTCTCCTAGCGCCATCTCAGTGGTCACCTTTTGGCCCTCTTCAACAAAGACCTTGCCCATGTGGGCGTAGCGTGTTTGAAGACCGTTTCCGTGGTCAATGACTACCGATCGGCCATAGTCCCACTTGGTAAAGCTCATTAGAACGACTGTGCCATCCTTTAGAGGGTGAATCTTTGATCCCAGGGGAGCCGTAATATCAATTCCCGGATGACCAAAATGAAACTCTTGAGATACGCCGGTATTTTCCGGTAGGACATTTACCAGACTTCTTTTGGTTTCGATCACCACTTCCTGGTCAAACGGCTGAATATTAGCCATCGCCAGAGCCGACTGTTCTCCTGGCAAGATAAACATGCCCGAAGCCAGTGTGGTCATGGAGATCAGACCACCAAAAGTGGCCTTTATGTTTTTCTTTTCGAACATCGGCCTGAAGAACTTGGAGATAGGGTGCGAGGTTCGTCTTTTAGGTTGTATTTGTATCATAGGTGCGGGCGAAAAGCCCGCGTAAGGCACAAAAAATGCTTGAAAACTCAAGCGAACGATATCATACCATATCAAACCCCTCAAAGTCAAGTCGAGGTATACTCTATTTATGCTTACAGCCACCGATTTGATAGGTAAAAATGTCCTTCTCCGGGCCGACTTGGATGTCCCCATAAAGGACGGTAGAGTGGGGAACTCCTACCGCCTCGAAGCTCTCTTGCCGACCCTCAAACTATGCCTCGAAAACGCTCGCCGCACCTGCGTAATAGGACATCTGGGTCGTCCGGAAGGAGCGGATCCCTCCTTTAGCCTCGCTCCGGTACGAGAAGAGCTAAAAAGACTGATAAATCAAGATATTTCATTTATTACTTCGGGTTTTTCTCCAGGGGAGTGCTGGACAAGGGAATCCCCCCTGGCTCTGATAGAGAACTTAAGGTTCGACCCCCGTGAAGAAAGGCTAGACAGGGGATTCGCCGAAGTTTTGTCCCAAGGTGCCGAGATTTACCTCTATGAAGCTTTTGCCAACTACCGGCCTGCCACCAGTCTCCAAATCATTCCCGAACTCCTGCCTACCCATACCGGCATCCAATTTGATAAGGAGATAGCCACTCTCAATCAAGTCCTCCAAAACCCTGCCCACCCCACTCTCCTTTTAGCCTCAGGCGCCAAGCTGGACAAACTGGAGCTTCTAAAGGACATTATGCCCAAGTTTGATCGTACTTTGCTGGGTGGCAAGCTCGCCTCTCCTGAGCACCTTACTTCCGACGGGCTCGATCTTAACCAGAATACCACCAATTTGTTTCTGGAAGTTATTTCCCAGGCTCGGACCATCGTCCTCAATGGCCCTCTTGGTTACTACGAGGACGAGGTTCACTCCAAAGCCACTCAGGCTGTCCTACAAGCCCTCAAAACTACCTCGGCCCTGACTATTCTAGGCGGTGGAGATACCCTAGACGCCATCCCTACCCTTGGCTTCGCTTACTCCGACTTTAGCTTTGTCAGTACCGGTGGTGGTGCCATGCTCGAGTTCTTGGCTACAGGCACCCACCCCCTCCTCAAAACACTAAATAAGTTCTAAACATCTTGTCATTCCGGACTTGATCCGGAATCCATACAAGTTTTCTCTATTTTCTTTATGTTAAATTTAACTATGACAAACTTTGGTATCAACGGTTTTGGCCGCATTGGCCGCTCAGCCACCCGTGTCTGGCTAGCTAGCCACCTCGATGACTCCAATCTTTGCGCTATCAACACTTCCGGCTCTCAAGACGTCTCCGGCTGGGCCTATCTCCTCAAGTACGATACCGCCTACGGCCCCCTGCCTTACACCATTACCTCCGAGGAACTTCAAAAGCCCGATCAAGTCACCGATGAAAATCCTCTACTGGGCTACATCATCATCGAACACCCCAAACGGGCTATAAAAATCCCCATTCTGGCTCAACGAGATCCGGCCAAAATTCCCTGGGCAAAATACGGAGCTGAAGTCGTTATCGAATGCACCGGAGCTTTCACTTCGCTGGAAAAAGCCACTCTCCATCTCCAAGGCGGAGCCAAAATGGTCATTCTTTCCGCTCCTCCGAAGGGCGAAGGTGTTCCGACCGCTCTGCTTGGTGTCAACGAGCAGGAAGTTATCGGCAAAGACAAAGTAAATACCATTTCCGTCATTAGTAATGCTTCTTGTACCACCAATAGTATCGCCCCTGTAGCCGACCTGCTTCATGAAAAGCTCGGTATTCTCAAAGCTATGCTCACGACCGTTCACGGCTACACCGACGATCAAAACCTTCAGGATAACTCCCACCGAGACCTCCGCCGTGGTCGGGCCGCTGCCGCCAATATTGTTCCCACGAGCACCGGCGCCGCCATCGCCGCGACCCAGGCCATACCGGAGCTCAAAGGTCTTTTTGATGGCATTGCCCTCCGCGTGCCCGTAATCACTGGCTCTATCACCGACTTTACCTTTATCACCCAAAGATCCACCTCAGTAGAAGAAGTAAATCAAATCTTTATCGATGCCGCCAATACTCCAAGGTATAAAAATATTTTAGCCGTTACCGATGAGGCCATGGTCTCTTCCGATGTCATTGGCCGTTCCGAGTCCAGCGTGGTCGATCTAAAAATGACCCGCGTCGTCGATGGCACCATGGTCAAAGTCCTTTCTTGGTACGACAACGAATGGGGCTACGCCAATCGTCTAATCGAAGAAACCATCAAAGTCGGCAAAGCCCTGGAAAATTAATATTAGACAGACAGTATGGATTATTTTTCTTATTTCTGATATAGTAGGAATACAATGCCTAAGAAACATCCAAAACACCTGATAGTCTTCGACTCCAAGATCAATATTGTTCCATTTGAATACGGCGATTATATTTGCTTAACAGATATGGTCCGCAACATCGGTGGTAGTGCGTTAATCGAAAGTTGGCTAAGGAAAAAAAATACCATTGAGTATCTAGGGGTTTGGGAAAAGTTAAACAACCCTCTTTTTAATTCCGTCGAATTCGACGGAATTAAAAGTCAAGCGGGATCGAACCGTTTTGTTATTTCAGCCAAACAGTGGGTTGAGCTCACTGGAGCTAAGGGTATTAGTGCTAGAGCAGGTCGATATGGTGGAACATATGCTCATACTGATATAGCGTTCGAATTTGCGACATGGATTAGCCCAGAGTTCAAATTTCTAATAATCAAAGAGTTCCAGAAATTCAAGATTCAAAGCGAAAAAAATGCCCATTGGGACTATCATAGATTTTTAAGCAAAGTAAACTATCGATTACAGACTTCAGCTGTGAAGAATATTCTGATTCCCTTTTATAAGGAATCTCTTGATAAGAGGAACTACTTATACGCTGAAGAAGCTGATATTGTTAATCTGGCGGTTTTTGGAATCACTGCCCTAGAATGGCGACGAACAAACTCAAAACTGGCTAAAAAAGGTGAAAACATTAGAGATTACGCCAACATAGAGCAATTGACAGTACTCGCAAATCTTGAAAGCATCAATTCTATGTTAATTAGTAATGGAATTGATAAAGAACAAAGGTTCGCCATTATGACCTCTGAAGCAGTCAGGCAATTAGAAGCACTAGGTTCTATTCCAGGATTAAATGAACCAGAAAAAAGGCTAGATTTCGATAAAAAATTGCTAAATTAACAAGTTTGAGGCCGGAGAGGGAATCGAACCCTCGCATAAGAGTTTTGCAGACTCTCGACTTTCCTCTTGTCTATCCGGCCATACTCAGGCACTATTTTACCATTAT
>JAGVOE010000008.1 GCA_020052895.1 Candidatus Woesebacteria bacterium | reverse complement strand
CAAGTGAGGACTTTTTTGTAGACCTCGAGGGTGAGTTTGGCGGTTTTGGACCAGGAGAAATCTTTGGCGCGTAGGTTGGCCACTTCAATTTGTTTTGCCTTGGCTTTGGGAGAAAGTTTTAGGGCTCTGGTGATAGCTTTTTCCATGGATTTTAATTTCTTGGGATTAAAGGTGATGGCGTTTTCGTGATAAACCTCAGGAGAGCTCGAAGTATTCGAACTAGCGATGAGACAGCCTGCCGTCATTGCTTCCAAGAGAGTCATACCAAAACCCTCGTAATAAGACGGATGGACATAGAGATTGGCCAGGTGAAGCAGGGCGTTGAATTCTTCATTTGGGATACGGCCGGGATAAATAATGTGGTTGTAGACTTGAAGACGAACGAGGTCAATAAGCTCGGCATGAACAGGACCAACTATTTCCTGCTGCATACCACCGCCAACGATGACGAGAGGAAGACCAAGTCTGTCGGTGGCCTCTGCCAGAGTGGGGAGATTTTTGTTTGGATTTGGACCACTGGCCAGAGTGAGAATGAACTTTTCAGGAAGATGATACTTTTTCTTTACTTCTGCGAGTAGATCTGGGGTAGGAACCTTCTTGTAGTCGTCTGAGACAGCCAAAAGAGTAACAAAGATTTTTTCCGGAGAAATTCGAAAAAACTTTTCAATATCTTTTTTGGAGTTCTCCGAGTCGGTAATAATGGCGGAAACCTTCCGAAGCGACCACCATTGGCGGAATAAATTGATAGATCCGATTAAGCCCTTCGGATATCTACTCGACATAACTAAAGGAGTCAAATCGTGAATGGTGACGACGGTCGGTACGTTGTTTATGGAAAGAGTCGGGTAAAAAAGATCGAAGAAAGGAAAATGGATTAAGTCCGGTTTTTCATTCGTCAACTTAATCTCCGATAACTTAGCGAGTGCTTGGGAAAGTCCGGCTAAATAGAATCCCACTCCCCGACCCTCGGAGTGACCTCTGCCGGCAAAGGAAACTTTAATTGGCGGCATAATCTTTATCTTTGTAAATTTCCCAAAGTTTCATATACGAGAAAGCGTGATGAAGTCCGGAATAGAGTGAGAAGACGAAGCCTGGGAAGCCGTCCAAGAAACCACGGTAACGAAGGTATAGACTACCAAAAGTGCCCAAGGGCATAAAGAAGAGATACTTTAAGGTATTAAAGAGAGTTATTTTGACTCCGGCTGTCTTTAACTGTTGAGCCTTGAGACTGGAGTAGCGATTTTCCCGAAGAAGATAGCGGGAAAAATCTGGAGTGGCGTAGTGATCGATCTCCGACCGGAGCCAGCCAGTGACACCCTTAACCACCATTTGTTCGTGAACATCCTGAGCCGGAAGCTGAGCTTGGCCTCTTTGAAAAAGACGGATGACTGGATCGGGGTACTGGCCAGCGTGTCGGAGATAACGACCCAGAAAAAAGTTGCGGCGAGGTAGCCAATAAGCGGCCGCTGGTTTGGTGAGTTTTTGGGGTTCTGGGAAGAGTTTAAATACTTTATTTATACCCGCTTTGAGAGGTGAGAGCCAGGTATCATAGCCAAAAAATTTTCCGTCGAGTAGATCAAGAATTTCTATTTTCATCTCAGGGGTAATTCTTTCGTCAGCATCCAGCTGGAGAACCCAGTCGGAGGTGGCCGCCTCATTGGCGATCTTTTTTTGGACATGGAAGACGGGATTATTCTCCCGTAGTAGCACAATAGCCCCGTAAGACCTAGCTAGCTTAGCCGTGCTATCGGTGGATTTGCCATCGACCACAATGATCTCATCGACCCAGCCTTTGACGGAGTTGAGACATGCCGGTAGACTGACTTCTTCATTGAAGGTCGCGAGAGTGACGGAAATAGTTTGGCGTTTTTTCATCTAGTGGTAGATATAAATTTGAACATGGTGGCTCCGGAAGGTGATTTTACATCACCAATGACCTTGGTCTCATCTACTTTTTCTTCGGCAGTGACTAGAAGAGTATTTGGAAGAAGTTTGTCCAGCTCATAATTAATTGTTCGGAACTCGTATTTGCCCAACTTTCGACCGGTGGCAAAGCCATAGTGATCCGGCTCGGACATCACAATGTCCCGTTGCAGGTCGACCGGTGGATACTTGGTAAAGAAAGCGATCAGAATATATGGCTGGTCGTAGCGATCGGTTACTATTATATGATCGTATTTATCGTAATTCGCCTTGGTGAAGCCGGCTATCTGATCAAAGCCGTATTGCCAGGCGTAAGGTAATTCCTGGGGATAGTGAACATAGTACATGTGAAGATAGCGGGCAAATGAATAAAAACTCAAAAAACCAAAAATACAAAAAATCAAAATTTTGTAGACGAACTTATATTTTATTATATAGAGAAAAAACTCATAAGTTCCTAGGGCTGTGATAATCATGAAAGGAACGGACATATTCTGGGCTCTGAGTGCGTGGGGAGATTGGTATGTAAGAGAAGCGGCTAGGGGCGCGATGAGAAACCAAGCGAAGATAAATTTCTTCCCGGCTGAGTCGAGCCGCAAAAGAGATAAAAGTCCCAGAGCAAAGAAGGGTATGAGAAACAAGAGACTCTCTCCTGTTTCGGGAACACGACTTCTGGCGATGGCGTCTCCATTCAAGAAAAGAAAACCAGGTGAGTAATGAGAGAGATAATTTTGGACGAATCTGAGGGAGTACGAAAGATAACGATTATGAATTAATTTGACCCACAAGGCATCCCTATCAACATGCTGAAGGCGATAATTGGTCGCTTGCCATTCCGGACCGGAATCGGCAAAAATGGAAACGCCGGAGAAACGCGACTGTCCTTCTTTGGAAAGGAGTTGAGAGGCAATGGGGAGGGTCATGAGGACACCGAGAGTGGTGGCGAGGAGGATGATTTTAAACTTCGTGGAGGTGGATTGCCGCGCTTCGCTCGCAATGACGGAGGGGAAGAGTTGCTGCCAATAAATAATGACGAGGGATAGAGCGAGGAGAGGTGAAATAATTCTGGCCGAGTGATAGGTGTAGAAACTGGCAGCGAGAGAAATGACGAAGAGAAAAAGATATCGGGGATACTGCAGTCCCTTGAGGAAGCCCCAGATACCAAGAAGTATGAGGAAGGTGGCGGCATTCACTTCCCAGCCACCTCGGGAAAATTGGAGATGCCAGGGGGAAATGGCGAGGAGGAGGGCAGAGAGTAAGCCTAGATGGTGTGAGATTGCCACGTCGCGTTCGCTCCTCGCAATGACGAGAGGAAAAAGCTTTTTTATCAAGAGATAGACGAGAAAGACGGAGGCGATGCCAAGGAGAGCAGATGGAAGCCGGACGGCGGTGACGGTTAGCCCTAGGAATTTGACAAAAGGCAGGACCAGATAAAAATAGACCGGCGGTTTGTAATCGTCGAATGACCGGAAGACCAAAGGCCAGGCTACAGAGTGCTCATCTTTGCCTGTTTGGAGTAAAGACCAGGCATTGTAGCCAATGGCGGCTTCATCGGCATTTAAACCGGCAGGAAATTTATCCAAAGAATAGAGTCTCAGTAAAGCGGCGAGGATAAGGATGGCAATAATTAAAAAATGTTTTTTCACTTATCTTTGGTTTTGATGACTCTTAAAGAAATATCGCCGTTTGGAAAAAGAATGTCCTCATGCTTATCGATAGTGGGTAAGGTGAAATCGAAAGTCTCGGGAAAATTTCCAATAGTACCGACAAAGATTGTCCCCGACTGATTTTGGACTTCACTCAGCCCGGACTGGTAGAACCGTACCCGGCCTACTTGTGAAACTTTACCGACATCGAAACCCCCGGACTGAAACTCATTGATTTTCTGATAAGTAGCCGGATCGAAACGAGAATAAAAAAGATAGAAGATATATGGTTGACCAAAAACGTCGGTTATAACAGCGTCGTTTTCCGGATAGTGATTCACAAATTGGATGGCTTCTTTGAAACCGTAGATATATTCCTTGGCATAGGCGAAGTTCGCGTGGACGAATAAGAGATCCAGGAAATAAACAAAGAAGATGACCGTAGTGATAGAGGTAAATACAAAAAGAGCTTTAGCTTTGGTAAGGGCGTAGTAAACCCCGAGCCCAATAAAAATGGCCAGAGGAATGGTTAGAAAGAAAGCTCGGACAGTGGAGTACTCGGACAGTGTAAGAGAGCCCGGTAAAGGAGAGAGTAAAAGTAAAACGGCAATAAGTAGAGCCCCTCTAATATTCTGAGATTTCAAAAGAAAAATTACTCCTAAGGCAAACCAGATGACATCAAATGGCAGGAGCATACCCATGCCGGGAATGTGCCCCCGCTCCACCACATCGGTACCCTCGTAAAAGAGAACCGTGGGGCTGAGGTGCTTAAGATACCGGCTGGCGACCAGCCGTAGGGTAAACTGGGCTTGATTATGAAACAGACCGAGGCTGACAGGGTTATTATTATCCGTTGCTCTGAGCTCTTGGCTGATTCCGGGACGATAGCCAAATATACTGAGTCGCTTGAGGCGGTTTGCGGACTCCCCCGTCATAGTGGACATAGTGAGACCTAGGAAAAAGGCTAGAGCAAAAGCGATGAAAGCTTTATTTTTTTTGACCGAGAAATATTGTTTGAAGTGCCTCTGAAAATCAGACCAATAAATGAGAATGGGAAGAACCAGAACCAAAGGTGTAAATAGTTTAGCCGCTTGGTAAGTGAGAAAGGTGAGGAGAGCCAAGATGAGGGAATAAGTCAGGAATTTACCAGACTTAATAAAGACCAAGAGAAAATAAAGTGAGAACAAAAGCAAGGTGGCAAAAACATTAGTTTCCCAAGCACCTCGGCTGAAATGAATATGCCAGGGCATGAGAGCGAGAGCGAGGGCACAAAGAGAAGCAGGCAGAATACTACTGGAGTGAGATTGCCGCGCTTCGCTCACAATGACGGAAGAGTAGATTTCGGAGACCAATAAAAAAACGCCGTAAATGGACATGATGCCGGCGAGGGCGCTGGGCAGTCGCGTAGCAAACTCCGTGAGTCCAAAAATGAAGATAGGGGGAATCGCAAGATAGACATAAAGACCGGGCTTGTAATCGCCAAAACTTTTGAAAACCAAGGGGAGAAATTTACCAAACTCATCTCGACCGGTTTTGATAATCGAGTAGGCGTTGTATCCCAAGGCGGCTTCGTCCCAAGTAAGAGCATTCGGAAGAATTCCTAACTGATAAAGTCTTAAGACTGAGCCAAGTAGTAGGGCAATGATTAATAACCAGTATTTTTTCATGGGAGTTCGATAATCTTAAAAGCAGTGGAACCATCCAAAAAGTTTATCGTCTTGAGGATATTGGCTCCGGCCGGAAGATTGTCCGGAGAGGCGACTAAGAGACTCTTGGTAGTAGGCACTTCGCCACCACTCTCAAGAGGTAGGGTCGATAATTTGGTAGCAGGGATTTGCCAATCATTTATAAAATAGACTTCGCCAATTTTATCAGTCCAGAACCAGTCAGATTTTTCAAAACGGATATTGTCCCCTCCCGGCTGAAGTATCCCCGGAGACAGCTTGTTGAAAAAAGCATAGAAGATGTGAGGCTCACCGTAGCGCTTGGAAATAAAGATTTTATTGAAGTTTTTTTGGGTGTTTAAGTATTCAAAGACTTCGCGATAGCCATACATCCAGGATTCGGAATAAACTTTGGGGTAGAGCGTCAGATAATTATTCACATAAATACCAAAGTTTAGGGCGATGAGAACTACGACGATGGCAGTGACAAACTTCTT
>JAGVOE010000056.1 GCA_020052895.1 Candidatus Woesebacteria bacterium | reverse complement strand
TCCGCACGGCAGCTGTCCAATCAGTATCCGTAGCTCAACTGGATAGAGCATTCCCCTCCGAAGGGAAAGGTTATGAGTTCGAATCTCATCGGGTACACCATTTAAAGAACTCAAAAACTCAAGAAGAAAGATTGGGGGTAGAATATGGGGAATGAAAGAATGGCTAAGTGATCCAATCGTAGATGAAACCAAAGAAAAACTAGACAAGCTGGGAATTGAAGCCTTGTTTTTTGATTTTGATGATACCTTAATTTACACGGCAGAGATATTTATTAAACAGATGGAAGAGTACGCAAGTGTGGTAGCAGAAGAGACGGGTTTGAGCTATGAAATGGTGGATGAGTATTTGACGAAGTTTAATGATGAGGGATTTAAAACTCTGGGGGTTAATCCCATTAGGTGGAAAGATACAGTGGGGAAAATGGCAGATCAATTTCCGGACCACGCAGAAGCGATGGTTAAAAATATGGATATTTTAATGAAGATATATAGCGAGACGCCGAGAATTAGGCCGGGAGCAAAAGCTGTTTTGGAGATATTAAAAACAGCGGGAGTAAAAATGGTTTTGGTGACTCACGCTAACGTGGAGTGGACTTGGAGGAAACTGGCTAGTACGGGCTTAAGTGAGTACTTTGATTTAGTTAAAATTGTGGACGAGAACAAACATAAAGGGGCAGAGGATTGGTTAGAGGCGGTAAAAGAAATGGGAGTATTGCCTGGTGAGGCTTTGGTGATGGGAGATAGTTTGAATAGAGATGTGATTCCTGCGGCTAGTATTGGGGCGAGGACGATGTGGTTGCATAAGGGTTCTACTTGGTCGATGTATAGGACGGGCGAAGTTCCGAAAGAGACGTTGTTGTTGGATGAGATTAATCAGCTTCTATCGGCGTTGGAGAGGTTGAGGTAAAATAGAGGCTACGGAGGAGTCGGATAGTGGTCTATTCCACACGCTTGGAAAGCGTGCAGGTGCAAGCCTACGTGGGTTCGAATCCCACCTCCTCCGCAATAGAAAATTCTCGCTTTATGTGAGAATTTTTTGTTGCCATGTGGGATTCGAACAGTCGGAAGCAGTTTCGCCCGCCTGCAGTAGCTATCGCTACAGCGATTGCGGGCAGGTAACGAACCTGCTGAGACAGGTCCTGAGGCACCGCCAAGGCGGGGACCGAAGGCGAATCTTTTCCCACCTCCTCCGCCCTATCTTTTTCTAAACCCGAGTGACAGTGCAAAAAGCACAAGAGAGACCAGGACTATGGTGCCTCCGGTTGATAGATTAAAGTAGAACGAAGCCGCAATACCGACTATCACCGAAAACAAGGACACTAGTTCCGCGACCACTATCGTCTTGCCAAAACTCTGCCGAAACTGCAAAGCTGTCACCACTGGTATGACCATGAGTGCCGAAATTAACAGCACTCCCACAATTGGGATAGACAGTGACACCGTCAGCGCCGCCAAAACAATTAGTAGTGTGTTTATCGCTCTGGTAGGAATCCCACTTACCTGAGCCGACTCCTCATCAAAGGTAATATAGACAAGCTCTTTGTAAAAAAGAAACAGCAGCGCCGCCACCACCGCTCCCAAGCCGCCAATAATATAAAGATCTGTTTGTTTTACTGTCACTATCGAACCAAACAAGTAGTTTAAGAGCCCCACATTAAAGCCGTGAGCCAGACTAATAAGCACTACCGCCAGAGCCAGACTTCCCGATAAAAATATTGCTAAGGCCGACTCACCATAAACTCTTCTAGAAATCCGTAATCTTTCTATAACCACTGATGACAACACCGTCGAGGCTATCGCCGTCACAATCGGATTAATTTGCAGCAAAAAACCAATGGCAATGCCGGCCAGAGATACGTGGGCCAGCGTGTCCGCTATCAGCGAGTATCGTCTCAATACCAAGAACATCCCTATGAGCGGGGCAATTAGCCCAATAATAATTCCGGCTTCCAGACCTCTAATTGCAAAACTATACTGAAATAACTCAAACATGTTTGTGGTGGTGATGAATAAATTTGGACTCACCATAAAGCTTTTTCATCTCTTCTTTTACAAACTTCTTGGGGTCGTCGTCGTAACTTAGAGTTCGATTTACAAAAGCTATCTCGGTCACCTCATTCACCACGGCTTCGATGTCGTGAGAAATAAAGACCAGCGTCAGCTCCAAGTCGCGATTTAACTTTTTTAATAGCTGATAAAACTGATCTTGAGCTTGAGCGTCCACCCCCGCCATGGGCTCGTCTAGAAAAATTACCTCTGGTTGTCCGGCTAGAGCTCTGGCAATAAAGGCTCTTTGCTGTTGTCCCCCCGAAAGATCCCCAATGATTCGATCCCTAAACTCCCACATTTCCACCTGTCTCAAAGACTCTTGGACCACCCTCCGGTCTTCTTTCGTTAGCGAGCGAAATAGGCCTCTTTTTCCGTATCGCCCCATGGCCACTACCTCAAAAACCGTCGCCGGAAAATTGACATCAAAGTTGATTACTTTTTGGGGTACATAGCCGACTCTAGACCACTCCTTAAAGGTACGAATATCTTGACCAAACAACTTTACTGTCCCACTGGTCGGCGTCAAAAGCCCCAGCATCATCTTTATCAAAGTAGTTTTTCCTCCACCGTTTGGCCCTATCATCCCCAAGTAGTCACCTTTGTGAATATTCAAACTTACCTCTTTCAATACCAAACTTTCTTTGTAAGCAAAACTGACCTTGTTAACCTCGATAATATTTAAGCTGTGATCTACTGACATTCGAGGGCTATTTTTAAATTGACTAGATTCTCTCTCATCACCGTTAGGTAGTTCTTTCCCTGTTCCCGATCACTCTCACTTATACCTTCAATCGGATCCAGTACCAGCGTTTTTGCACCAATTTCTTCGGCTATCGTTTCCGAAAGTTTTGGACTAGTAATACTCTCAAAAAATATAAACTTGATCTTCTTTTCTTGGGCAAATCTGGCCGCCTCAGCCATCTGTTTTGTCGAGGGCTCTTCATCTGGGGACAAGCCGGCTATCGACACCTGTGTCAAACCAAACTCTCTGGCTAGGTAAGCAAAGGCTTCGTGAGAGGTCACCATCTCTCTCTTGTTGCAGTGGGCCAGGCCCTGCCGAAACTCTGTCTGGACTCTCTCAATTTCTTCACTCAGCCTTTTTCCTCTTTCCTGGTAGTAGATAGCGTTCTCCGGATCTATCTGCACCAGCCCAGCCAAGATCGTCTCCGCCTGTTTTTTGGCCAGCTCTGGGGACAGCCAGATGTGAGGATCATTTTTCTCAAACCATCCTTCTCCCGCCTCGATTACTTTTACTCCAGACTCTTCCACTTCTCCTCTGATCTTCTGTGCCCAAGCCTCCAGCCCATTTCCGTTCAGGATCAGTAACTGGCTCTCCTGAATTTCCGCCATGTCTCTGGCTGTTGGCTCGTAGTCATGAGGTTCGGATCCGGCTGGCGTCACATTCTTCACTCTAATTTTGTCTCCCCCAATTTCGCTGGCAAAGAAGTACAAAGGATAAAAAGATGTCACTACCGATACTTCTCGGTTAACTTTTTTTGTCTTTGTTCTGGGCCACAGCTTCCATACTCCCATCAGCATCATCATCAAAACCAAAAACAAAATCAGCTTTAAGATGTATTTCCTATTCACACTCCTTATTGTAATAGATTAATGCGCCAAAGCCAGTCCCCAGACCATCTTTACTCCCGCTTTTTTCAAGACCTGGGTACACTCTCTCATGTCCGCCCCACTAGTAAAAACATCATCCACCAACAATATTTTGAGTTTTTGAGTTTTACCTGTCCGCCTTTGGAGGAAGTTTTTGAATTTTTCGTTTATTTTAAAAGCCCCTTTAATATTGGCCTCCCTCTCCTCCTTGGTTTTCATCGTCACCTGCTGCTTCGTATTTCTCACCCTCTTCAAGATCCTCGCACAAGGCACCAACAACTTCGCACCAATCACTCTCGCCAGCAGCTCCGCTTGGTTAAACCCCCGCCAATTCTCTCGATAAAAATGCAACGGGACCGGGACCAGGAAATCAAACTTTTCTCCCGTCTGGAAACTAAAGTCCTTCAAAACTATTTTTATAAGCTCTCTATTAAAGCCATACTTAACACCATCCACCACCGCTCTAGCCACCGGCTCCTGGTACTCATATATGGCAATCAACCCCTCCATCGACCACTTACTTCGACACCTCGGATGCGTCCAGCCCATCGGCGACCCTTCTCCGCACATCGGACAGATCTGATCTACAAAATCCAGTCTATCTCGACAACTCTCGCACAAAAAACTTCCCCAATTCCCGCACCCCACACACACTTTAGGGAAAACAAAATCAACTAAACTCTCCCAAATCATAATTAATCATATCTGAGATCTAGTCAGTATAATATCCTTGTGAACGTCCAAAATAAAAAAGCTTTCTTCGACTACCAGGTCATCGAGTCCTTTGAGTCTGGAATTGAGCTTACTGGAGCTGAAGTCAAAAGCATTCGAGCCGGTGGTGCCAATTTTGCTGGAGCCAGGGTTCTTCTTAAAGAAGACGGCGCCTATCTCCTGGGTCTAAATATCTCCCAGTACGCCTTTGCTAGCGCCGACGATTATGAGCCAGCCAGGCTCAAAAGGCTTCTCCTACACAGGCAGGAAATGGTCTCCATTCAAACAAAAATGAGATCAGCCGGGTTGACTTTAGTGCCTCTGAAGCTGTATAATAAAGGCAGTCTCATAAAGGTGCAGATTGCTCTGGTTAGAGGCAAGAAGAAGTTTGAAAAGCGAGAGCAAATAAAAAAAAGGGTTTCCGATCTGTCACTGGCGAGACGTTTAAAAAACCAATAGCTGAAAGGACAAAAAATGGACCTATTTTGGACCAAAATTATTCCCGAATGTGTCTCCAAATACCCTTGGGGCGGAGAGTTTACTGGCAAAATGAGCCTCAAAAAGTATCAGGAGGGCCTCAAGTCCAAGATCAAAGCCATGGACGAAAACGAGTTTGACCTCTTCCTCGCTGCGGTGGTTATGCAGGCCAGTCGAGATCAAATGATGGGTGTCAACTTGACCGAAAAAGTCGGTTTTCTCAGAGGTCTCCGAGCCTAACGCTTCGTCATCCCGAGCGTAGCCGAGGGATCTCACTCCATTTAGCTTGATATTTGCTCTTATTTCTGCTATATTATAGGTATTGGGGACGACCGGATTCGATGGATTGGTACGTTTACAGTTGCAAGCCTCCTTTGGTAATTAGGAGTCAAAAAGACCAAAACTTAACTGTCAATAAAGAAGACACGTTACTTGGTTTCACCTCCACAGATGAAGCCAAATCTTTCGCTCCTGCTTACGCTTTTGCCTAAACAGTCGCTCAAAGACGTCTTAAGAGCCAGTGGATCCCGGGCTACTTTTAAGGCGAAAAAACACCGGATTGAATGCTTCAAGTTTGATTTAGGCTTGAGGACTAACTTACTCTAACTCAACCATAAAGTGTTCTTGTTTGCCTGAAGCTTTATGGCAAATCGGCAAACTACGCTTGTAGACTCTGTATTCAAACTAGTTCAGACGAGGGTTCAATTCCCTCCGTCTCCACAAACAAAAAGTCCATCTTTACGGTGGATTTTTGATTTACTTCAACATCCCCACCACTCCGGGCAGCAACACCAGCAAGTTCTCCGATCCATCAAACTCCAAGTCCTGAGCCTCTCTCAGCCTCTCAGACTTCAGTAGCTGTGAGCAGGTCGCCGTGGACTTACTGCAAACAGCCACCGCTCCTGAGGTATTATCCAGCAAAGCCACTCTGTCCCCCTCTAGCTCTACCGCGACTCGACTAATCTTCATTCCCTCACTCAGGCCACTAAGGGTAAACTGCTCCCGACTTCCTCTTCTAAACCTCTCCACTTTTCCTTCTTCAGACACCACCCAAATATCACTATCAATAGCCATATCTACCGGTACGATACTCATACTCTGATCTTGTTTTAACCACCTCGACCTCTCCCCAAAGCTCTCTCCCACCGCTGCATACTTAAAAATTTCTTTATTGCCTTGATCCAAGATATAGAGATTGTCTCCAAATCTCTCCATGGCCATGGGCTTAATCACCGCCGCATCAAACTTGATTAAGTCTTGCCCCGTCAGAGCATTTCTTACTCCACTACTACTTAAAGTCATTACTCTTTTGGCGTCTCCCACCACGTCCAGCCAGCCCAGACCCTCACCCTTACCCGCCGCCACCTTTATATCTTTAGTTGATAGTTCAACCGTCACAATTACCCCCATACTCTCGTCCATCACCACCAGCAAACTGTCTTTTATCAAACTCATTCTACTTCCCTTAAAACCTTGTCTTACCAAATCTATCTTGGCCAGCTCCTCCACTTCGCTTTCTTTTTCTCCAGATACCAGGGTCCAGCTCTCCTCAATCTTTATCCCCAGATCAGTCAGCTCTTTGGCGTGTTTTCCTTTTACAAATCCGCTCTTTTTTGAGTCATAGCTGTCTCTGGAGTCCTGAATTAGTTTTCTGGCTCCCGATGGATTGAGCTCTGCCAGCCCTACCGCCTCGGACAAACTCTTTTCTATCGGCTCCGAAAACTCCTTCCATGTTTTTGACTCCGTCTCATTTCTAATCTTTATCGAGCCAGATATCAAACTAATCAAAAGTAGCCCCAGAAACAATACTCCCAGCAGCACCGCCAGTTTTTTTCTTTTCGGACTCTCTTTTCGTTCGGTGACACTTACCTTATGTAGCGGTAATCTAAGTTTTGGAGCTATTTTTACCCACCTATTAATCAATCTTTCCTTGATACCAATTGGGCCCACATACCTCTCATCTGCCAAGATCGGCGCTGTTCGAACTATGGGGATTACTGTCTCTATCACTTCTACTTTCTCCAGTTCATCAAACTGCTGAAAATCGAGCACCATTCCCGCCGCTGCCCAACTCTCTTTCTTCATTTTTTCACTCAGGAGCAAAACTTTCTCTTCATCAATTTCCAACAAATTCACCTCTGTGACCCTATCTCCAAATCCTTTTGTCCAGATAGCTACTCTATCTCCCGCCTCTACCTTGCCTCTGGCCACCTTCCCCCCGCTTAAGTCTCTCGAAAAATTAAACTCTTTTCCCTTTCTTAGAAGAGAAATCCCTGCTTCCTCAGTGCTAGCCATTATTATTTCTCTTTTCCCTCCTTCTTCCACCACCCAAATCCAAGCACCGGTCAACTCTGGATAACCAGCTCTCCACTCACCAAAAAAGCTTTTTAAATCTCCCTCTATCTCAGTTCTATTGAAGTACTCTTCTACCCAAGCCATTAGTTTTTCTTCAATCTCGACCCAGTTGTCTTTGTCTTTCCCTGAGACCACTCCAAACAAAGCCCCCTTATTTAGTAGTTCGGTATCATCAAAGGGCACTCGAGCAAAAACTTGAGCCCAACCATTTGAACCCTCCTCACTTACTATTCTCTGAAAAGATAACCCCAGTCCTGTATTCACGCTAATACTACTATAACAGTCGTCAGCAGTGTCAGGCTAAAAAAGGCCCACACAATATACTTCAAACTCTTTCCCACCGGCAAATTGACTACTCTATCCATGAGACTCTCTTGGCGAATCATGATCAGTGAAAGTACCAGTATTAGCACCATCGAAATCTTGACCATTAGGCCCACCACCATGCTAAAACTGATTACAACTCCCGGTATTATCTCCATGTTTTTTCTACTTCTTCTGTTAACTGCGAAATCATTGAAGTCACTTTATCCGGATAAGCTACCGCCTCAAAGGTAAAAGCCGACCCACCCTTGAATGAGTCTGGCGTCTTTTGTTCGGAAGCTGTCTGGACAATTACGTTTCCATAATTAAACATACTCGCCAAAAAGCCGCTTTGGGTGTAGTTTACGTCCTCTACTCTGGCCAGCTGAGCCACATTTACCGTCTTGTTTAGTAGTCCCATAAAATCCACGTCTATTAATCTTTCGTCGGTAATGATGTAGACGTTATAAAACCACATCAAAAAGCTTTGCAGACCAAAAAGTAGTATTCCCAGATACCAAAGCATAGTCAAACTCACCAAGGTGTTTCCGTCCAAAGCTTTCAAAAAGGGAAACTCGCCCCAAAAGAACGGTATTACAAAAGCAAAACAAATAGCTGCAATCCAACCAAGATTGGTAACAAAATGTCTTCTTCCCAAAAGCAATACCGTTTCGTCATCTTGCTGTGACTCAAATCGAAATTTACTAGGTCGAGGAACACATGATCCAAAAGCAGTTCCCGTAAAACTCTCTCTTAACAGTTTTTTTATCTCCTCCGACTCCTCTCTTGTTTTTTCTGCTTTAAAAACTTCCGGCATGTCTAATTGTACCAAATTTACCCGCCGGCGGGCGGGACCCTCCCTACTTTTTCTCAATATTGAATAATCCACTTAAGAGAGCGATTCTGCCTGAAACTCTCAAATTGAAAACTGTATAAAAATCTTTTCCACTTACATCAAAGCCTCCACGATTAGTATCAAAATGAACATTCGCAGTTACACCATTCTCCCCATATGTTACCGAAACCCCACTAACACTCGAAAATGATCCTCCTTTATTATCTGCTTCATTTTTCATCTGCTCACGAGACCAAATATCTTTAGATCCTCCAAAACAACTCTGGTAATCCAAAGGCCAAACATGCGAAGCATCCCCTCCCTTGTAAACCACCACAGCATTCAGAATATCTGCCATTTCATCTGAAGTTAACCAAGGGTGGCTCCTCCCGCAATTATTTCCACTTCTATTTTTATACCAAGCTTTATAAAACCAAGGGCTTCCTGCTGTTTTTTCATATGCTTGAGATGTCCATCCACCTCGACCAGATGGTGTATCCCAAAAACCAGGAGTATTATAACTACTTCCGTTTTTTAAATATTCTAAGGCATTATAAGATTCTTGATATCCTCCGGAAGTCGAGGCATACCAGGCATTTATGATCTTTCCGTCTTTCATCATTACCCAGCCACGAGTGGCATTGACTGCTTCTTCCCATTTTCCACCTTTATCGGAATTTTTATATACTTGACACCTTTCAGTTGTACAAATAGCTCCACCAGTTCCTTCTCTTGTCCATGCTAACGCATAGCTTCTGGCGGCTACCGCTTGGGCTTTCAATGCCTCCATTCCGCCTGAGTCTCCCCACGATCCGGGCACTTCATAAATTCTTTTTACATAAGCTTCTATATCCATTCGACCATAACCTTCAACGCTGATTTGTTTACCAGCATCATAATCCTTTTTGATATCTACTCCTCCATAATAAGCGTGTAATATTTCCTCGGCATTTTGCCCCGATTTGGCTCTTCCGTATGCCCCATACTGACTCATACCTTTAAAATGCGGTGCTCCAAATGAAAAGGCTGCAAAAGCTGGTGAAAACCCAGGATTATAATCTGGTCGCGAAGCCGGATCATCCGCCAAAGGCACATCACCAACCGTCGTAGAAAAAGTACCTGTTTTTTCCGCCAATAGAGATTGTTGTTGTGCAGATAACTGAGCAATCTTTGACGAGAGTTTTTTAATTTCTGTCTGAAAAACAATATTTTGTTTATCAAATTCCACTTGCAGTTTAGCCAGTTGAATTTTTTTTATTTCCAAAGCTTTCTTGCCCACTTCCAAACTTCCGATCTCTTGAACTAAATTTACTATTATTTGTTTGTCTTTGTCATTACTGTCTTGCCGATACACGAGTTCTCTTCTAACTTCTCCCATACTACTTTTTGATAAAAGGCTAATCCACAACGGTTGTGATCTAAGCCTCATATACATTTCTCGAATTTTTACAGAAAGGACGATATATTGTGTTGAGACTTTTTCGCTCCTATCCTTTATTTCTTGTTCTGTAAATTTTAATTTGTTTACCGCAACATTAATCTGACTTTGAATTGATTTAAGTTTAGCCTCCAATTTACTTGATTCCCCTTGGTTGGTATCAAGCGATTTTTTAAGATCGCTTAGCTGTTGATTGATGTCTTCACAAGTCTTCTTATCATCTCCACTCAAGGCACTACAATCAACATCCGCCCAAACCAAGCCTGCCCGCCGTGGTGGGCCGGCAAAAAAGCTCAAAAGCAACACAAAAATCATTAGAAATTTCCACTTCATCTCCCTCTAGTTTATCCCATCTCCCTTGTCAAAGGGAGACGCGGCGAAGCCGAGAGGGATTTGTCATGTTAAAATTATCTATCAATGAAGTCTAAAGCCGCACATCTTTTTGTCATTTCTTTTCTTTTCTTAAATTTCTTTTTGTTCTCCATCACGAAAGTCTCTGCCGGCTGTACCTCAAACTCAGAGTGTGCTCCAGATGAATTCTGTTACTTTCAGTCTGGGATCTGTAACAAAAAGGTAAATGCTCCTCAAACCAAAAGCATCATCCCTAAATTTGTTACTCCAAAAGGTAACTGCGGAGATGGCCAAATAGACACCGCCCTTGGCTGTATCTCCACCTCTGTCGATGCTACCGGTGACTCTTTTTTTGGCTCCATTATCAAGATTGCGGTTGGTCTAGGCGGTGGTCTAGCTCTCATCCTCATGCTTTACGGTGTCTTCATCGTCACTACCTCTGCCGGTATTCCGGACAAGCTCAAGGAGGGTCAAGAAGTTATCACCTCGGCCGTCTCTGGCCTCATCTTTATCATTCTCTCCGTTTTTCTTCTCAATCTTATTGGTATTAACATTTTGGGTATCCCTGGATTAAACTAAGATATATGAACTATCCATCTCTAATCTACGCCGCCGACGGAGCCAACATCAGTGGACTTCCCAATCCGGCTACCAACATTCCTCTTACCGCCAAGATCACCGATCTGCTAACCCTTTCCAACAGCGTCAATCTCCTTAACCTTGTCTTTGTTCTCACTGGACTTTTCTTTTTTGTTAACCTCATCCTGGCCGGCTGGGAATTTATGTTGAGTTCCGGAGACCCCAAAAAAATATCTGCTGCCTCCACCAGAATTACCAACGGCCTCATTGGTCTAGTTATGACTTTTACCGCTTTTATTGTCGTTCGTCTTATTACCAACATGCTCGGTCTAGGCACCATTGTCTAGGATATAATTGTCCCGATGAACCCACCCCTCAAACATATCGCGATCATGATGGATGGCAATCGCCGCTGGGCCAGAGCTCAAGGTCTTGACCCTATCAAAGGCCATGAATATGCGGCCAATCATACTATCGAGCCCTTAATCGAGAAATGTGTAGACCTTGGTATTCCCTACGTTACCTTTTGGGCCTTCTCCACCGAAAACTGGAAGAGAGAAGAAGCCGAAGTCAAAGGTCTTTTGAATATCTTCCGCATCGCCTTTGGGACTCTAGCTCTCCGCTTTATTAGCCGCGGGGCCAAGCTACAAATTCTGGGAGATATGACTCGTTTCCCTGAAGATATTGCCCAAAAGACTCTTGAGATGATTTCCAAGTCTTCCAAAAATAACAAAATCACTGTCTCTTTTGCCCTCAACTATGGTGGTCGAGATGAAATCCTCCGCGCTGTCAAAAAAATCGTTAACGAAAAAATCCCAGCCGAACAAATCAATGAAGAAATTTTTGCCAGCCATCTAGACACCGCTGGCATGCCGGACCCTGACCTCGTCATCCGAACTGGAGGCGAAAAACGCACCTCCGGCTATCTCCCTTGGCAATCAGTCTACTCAGAGCTTTATTTCACCCCTGTCCTATTTCCCGACTTCACTCCCGACGAACTGGAAAAAGCTCTCAGCGACTTCGCTCAAAGGGATCGTCGTTTCGGCGGCGACTCCTCTCCAAAGGCGAAATAAAATCTCATTTGTCGTTTCTTCATCAAACCCCTTTCTTTCAAATTTCTCTCTAATTTGCTGATAGCTTCCCACCAACGGGATCACCCCTCCAGGATATTTATAAATATTTAGATCTCGATGATTCAGTCTCTCTCCGGTAAAACGCATATTTGTCGGCTGTTCACGCCAGCGTCTCGGTATTTCCATAAAATCAATCCTAATCCCCCATTTCTCCCAAACCCTCTCAAAACTCTCTCTCTCACACAGCCTTCATGGTTTGTCATTCCGGGCAAACGTAGTGCGACCCGGAATCCAGAAATACCTGGATGCCGGATCAAGTCCGGCATGACACGATATAAATACGAAATTGGTGTTGTCTTGAGTTCTTGATTCCTTGAGTTCTAGAGTTCTTTACACCTCCCTCTCCACCATATACCTCTCAATCCCCTCCAAAAAATCAATCGCCTCACTATTAAGTTCCAATGTTCGCAGTTTGGCGGCAGTTTCCGCCGCTTTTCCGGCAAGCCTTCTGGACACTTCCACCGAATATTGATAAGCACCACTTTCTTTGATCGCTTCTTTGGCTATTTGGATATCATTCTCATTCGCCACACGTTTTCCCCAGACCCTCATGATCGCCCTTTTTTGTTCTTCGGTTCCCTTCTCCATCACTTTTACTATTAATAGGGTTACCTTCCCTTGAAGCAGATCCGAGTTACTCGATTTTCCCGTCTTCTCCTCATCGCCATAAACTCCCAAAATGTCATCTTGCAGTTGAAACGCCATTCCTCCCTCCATCGCGTAATCACGAAGAATGGTTAATGCTTCTTCAGATAACCCTCCTAATATTCCTCCGATAATTAATGGGTTTTCATAGGTATAGATCGCCGTCTTGGCTCTGTGCAGACTCATTACTTTTTCTTCCGTCAGCTCTCCCAGTTCTGGTAGGCTGATGTCATACGCTTGCCCAAAAGCCGTGTTTGTAATCCCCCGGAGCATCTGCTGCATAATTTTTTTTGTTACTTCACCATCAAATCC
>JAGVOE010000026.1 GCA_020052895.1 Candidatus Woesebacteria bacterium | reverse complement strand
CGGCGACGAGAAATGGCCAGCTGAATTAGCTGAGCGACTATAGGAGAGAGCAAGGCCATAACCAGACCGGCAATAAAAAGAATGACTCCCAGATTGCCCTCATCCCGATCTGATCTGCCCCTAATTCTGGTTCGCAAAAGAATGTCGGCCAGAAGAGTGATGAGACCAACCAAAATGGTAACGATACCCATCAGCCTCGTGTCATAGTTTCGAACGTGACTGAGTTCATGGGCTACCACTCCTTCCAATTCCGTTCGATTTAATCGGGTTAACAAACCAGAAGTCGCACAAACGACCGCATGCTCCGGGTCACGCCCCGTCGCAAAGGCATTCATCGCAGTATCTTCGATGACGTAGAGTTTGGGCATGGGAATATGAGCAACACGGACCAAATTTTCGGTAACTGTATAAAAATCAAAGTGGTCTTTCTTGGTAGCAGGGATAGCTCCGGAAATGGACAGGATAATCCTGTCTGAATAATAGAAACTGGCAAAGCTGAGCACTCCAGAGAGAATTAAGGCGATACCGATGAAACTATAGTCAAATCCTAACGCACTCGTAATGGCATAGGCTGAGAGAGCGATAAAGGTAATGAAGCCGGCGATGACTAAGCCACTACGGAGTTTATTCTCGTCAACTTGTTCGTAAAAGTTTTTCATAGGTGGAGTGAGACCTGCCTGCCGGCAGGCAGGTTGCCTTTCTCGCAATGACGATTAAAGGTTGACTTTGGGGTCTTCGGTTTCGGCTTCAGAAACAGAGAGGTGAGATCCCTCCATCGGAGTGCCTAGCCCTTTTTGTGCTTTGAAGCCAAAGAGATTGGCCACTAGATTGCTGGGGAAGGTAACTACCTTGGCGTTGAAGTCGGCTGAAAGATCGATAACCACTCGTCTGGCATACATGAGCTTGTCCGAGGTATCTCTAAGCTCGTCCATAAGTCGGGTGACCACTTTTTCACCTTTTAGCTCGGGATTACTTTCAACTAGAACCTGAATTCTGGGGATCAAACTGCTAATAGCGTCTGAAGCTTTTTCGATCTTGGCCATGTCGTGAGTACCGGTGGCTTTTTCGACCAGCTTTCTAGTCGAGGTAAGGTCTTCGTAAATTCCCTTTTCGTGCTTTAAATAACCCTTGGCAGAGCTTTCCAGATTGGGAATGAGGCTAGCTTGGCGCTTGAGCTGATTGCCGATGTCTTGAATCGAGGCGGTAATTCTGGTCTTGGCAGTCTGAAACCAGTTGTAAAGATTAACGAGGTAAAAGAAAAGGATGACGAGAAGGATGGCGAGAAGCAGAGTGAGGTTCATAGACATTTAGATATTGCTAACAATTTTCATTTTACCACGCTGACTTCTTTTGTCAAAATGACCGATGAGTAACTTTGTTGTGCTATCTTTTCACAGAGTTTTCATAAGCCTAAGCACGAAAAACCGCCTAACCCCTTTGGGGAGCCAGACGGTTTTTCTGTATAGCTAATTTTAGCGATCTCCGAAGGATCTCGCAGGGCGGTCTTCTTTGGGTCGAGCTTCATTAACAATAATGTTGCGACCATCAAGGTCGGCACCATTCATTTTTTCGATAGCACTCTTAGCAGCTTCAGCATCTTCGAATTCTACGAATCCAAAGCCCTTACTCCTGCCGGAGAACTTGTCGGAAATAACGGTAATCTCACCTAGAGCACCAAAGGGAGAAAAGATCTCCTGGAGTCTGGATTGAGTAATATTGTAGGGTAAATTCCCTACGTACAAACGAACAGCCATTTCTGGCTCCTTTCTACTTTCCCCATGGCCATCATCGCCATAAGACAAACTGTAAAGGTTAAGATGATTTAACTAGGCTTATTATATCAAGATTGTAAACAAATAGCCATTTTAGATGTAGTTAGGCACAAGCCTTTTGCTTGTGGGTAGAGAATTTAGGGATGAAGTCGTAAAATAGAGTTGTTGGGGCTCCGCCAACGGCGGACAAGTTTAGCGCAGTTGGTTAGCCCTGCCCGCCGGCAGGCGGGGCGTCTTCGCTGTCACGGAACAACTATGGAATATTTTGCTTACATAATTCGTAGTGCTGGGACCAAGAGGTATTACACAGGCATTACCTCGGACATAAATCGCAGGCTGAAGCAACACAATCAAAAATTGTGCAATACTCAATCTACTAGGAATCTGACTGATTTTGAGCTAGTTTTCTGTCAAGTTGTAGAGTCCAGAATTGAGGCTAGAAAACTTGAAAAGTTTTTGAAATCAGGTTATGGTAGAGAATTTAGGGATGAAGTCGTAAAATATACAATATTGGGGCTGTAGCGCAGTTGGTTAGCGCGTCTCCCTGTCACGGAGAAGGTCGTGGGTTCGAATCCCATCAGCCTCGCAAGTAAAAAACTCTCCTTTATGGGGAGTTTTTTATTTGCCATATGGGATTCGAACAGTCGGAGCTGATTTCGTGACGAACTCAGCGAGACAGGTCCTGAGGCCCCGCCTTGGCGGGGACCGAAGGCGAATCCATCTCCCATCAGCCTCGCAAAGCTTAGTTTATGTCCAAGAGAGAGGTGGTTAGACCTGACCAGATCAAGCACTGCTTGTAGTTCAGGTTCTCGGTTTCGGCCGGTGGATAGCCCCAGCCCCAAAAACCGTCATCTAGGCGGCTAGGCTTGGCCATGTCATAGACGGGATACAAGACTCGCCAAACTTTGCCGGCGGACCATCGAGCATTCTCGGCACTGGGAGTAAAGACTTCTTGATAGCACCGTCGTCTGATGTTAATGACTCTAATCTGCGACCAATAAAACCAGAAGCCGGCCATTAACAAAATGAGAAGAAAATAAGGATAATGATGGTCTTCCGTTATTTTGTTGGACATATAAATTAATTGTAGCAAAGAAATGGAGTTGACGACTGAAGAGGAACAAGATAAAGTTAGATGTGTCTAATAATTTTAGAGGTGATATAGGTTCAATTAAGATCAAACCAGGGCTGTCATGGTTAAAGAAACTACTGGCTTTTTCCGGTCCAGGCTACTTAGTAGCGGTGGGCTACATGGATCCTGGTAACTGGGCCACCGACCTAGCTGGCGGCTCAATGTATGGTTATCAGCTTTTGAGTGTCATTTTGATCTCTAATTTGATGGCTATCTTACTTCAGCACCTAGCGGCTAAGCTAGGTATTGTTACTAAGAAAGACTTGGCTCAGGCTTGCCGAGACTACTATCCCAAACAGTTCCGTGGTTTTTTGTGGATACTGGCCGAAGTAGCCATTATTGCTTGTGATCTAGCTGAAGTCATTGGCTCGGCCATTGCCCTCCAGCTTCTATTTAAGATACCGATTATTCTGGGTGTCTTAATCACCTCGCTCGATACCTTACTGCTTCTATTTCTTCAAAATAAAGGCCTTAGATATCTGGAGGCCCTGATTATTTCCCTGATTGCTCTGATACTAGGAAGCTTTGCCATAGAGATCTTCTTGGCCAGGCCGGATGCTTGGCAGATTGTGGGGGGAATTTTACCGTCACCGGAGATCATCCACGACCCTTCGATGTTGTACATCGCGATT
>JAGVOE010000036.1 GCA_020052895.1 Candidatus Woesebacteria bacterium | reverse complement strand
TTACACCTATCAGTACCTCTTCTGGTGGTACGGTACCGGTAAGTACGGCTACCAGCCGGCCGATATTGCCTATTTGCCAGACGTCCCCGAATATATCCAGGATAGCAGCTCCTTTTGGACCAAGAGAAAACTATTTCAGGAAGGAAACTCCACCTTTCTCATTATTCAAGGTGACGGAGATCATCAAGATCGTGTCTACGCCTGGGGTGGACACTTCACCGATCTGTGTGAAATCAAATCCTTCGCCATTTCTTCCGGGCTAACGGTGACCAAACTTGGTCCTTGTCAAAAGCCTGTTAAAAAATGACCCGATTTGCTACACTTAGCTGGTGAATAAGTTAGGCCCACTTTTGGTAATTTTTTTTGTTATTGGCATTCTTTTTTTTCCTTACTTCAAGAATCAAAACGCTCCACTTCCCATCGATATTCCGGTGGGCATGTACTACCCTTGGCTAAATGATAGTTATGGCTATGCAGTTCGCCCGCCGGTAAAAAATTCCCTGATTTCAGACACCGTCTCTCAGTTTTGGATCTGGAGAAATCGTGGTGTTTCGGACTTACTAGACGGCAAATTAAACATCTGGAACCCTTATTCTTTTTCGGGATATGAGATGTCGCCATGGTTTCATACCATGCTTTTTTCACCCCCAAATATCTTCTACATCTTTCTGCCACAGATAGATGCCATGTCTATGATTGTTATTTCTCAAGTTTTTCTCTCTCTACTCGGCGGCTTCCTTTTAGGTAAGCTCGTTTTCTCCTCCTCTATTTCCGGTTGGATGTTGGCCTTTAGTTGGACCATGTCCAGTTTTTTTATCGGTTGGCTTACCTGGGGGACTATCTCCTTCGCACTAGCCATGCTACCGTGGACTATCTATTTTTTTGAAAAATATCTATCATCTCAAAATAAAAAACTTTCACTGTTTCTATCCTTGTCTTCACTTGTTTTTTTGATACTTTCAGGACATCCTCAAACCATCGGCTATTGTTTTGTAATCTTTTATCTTTGGGGCTCTGTGAGACTCTTTGAGTCTAGTAAGAAGATATTACCTTCACTCCTCAAACCGCTCATATTAATCGTCTTAGCTTTGATTGTCTCTGCTCCGGCTATTTTTCCGAGCCTCAAAATTGTCGGCCAATCAATTAGGTCACTTGAGTCACTTTCGTCTGTAAATTTTGGTTTTATCCCTTGGAGTAAATTATTGGTGACTTTATTTTCTGCGAATGCTTTTGGAAATCCATCGAGTGGGAATTACTTTGGTGGAGATTATAACTTCCAGGAAAAGTTGGTTAACTTCGGAATCATCCCTCTTTTTCTGGCCATTTATCAGCTTGTCAAAATCATTAGATTTCGAAAAATTAGCTCCTTCGGTTTAATCGGCACATTGCTTTTTATTCTTGGTATTTTACTTGTGACTCAGTATCCAATCGGCTTTCTAATTTATAGATTTAATCTTCCCTTGTTGTCCACGAGCCCTGCCGGACGTGGCATCATTCTTACTATTTTTGGAGGTATTATTTTAGCTAGTTCCAGTATCAGAGATTTGTTCGAGGGGAGAATAGACAGAAAAACTTTTTGGTTAACCACAATTCCCTTTACCGGAACTTTAATTATGTTCTATAGTCTGCTTTTGGGAACCCTAAACTTTATCAGTCAATCCAATCCAACTCTAGCCGGTTCTTACGAAGTGTTGAAGATGAACTTCACCACTGCTGTTAGAAACACCATCTATCCTCTCGTCATACTCACCGGTTTTTTTGGCCTTGTCTTCATCTCTGTCAAAATACCCAGATTAAAATCTATCGCTGTTTATGCTCTCCTGACCCTTTCATTATTAGAAAGTTTTATTTTTTTCAAAAAAGTAACACCTTTCGTTCCCAAAAATTTATTATTTCCGGAAACTCCTTCAATTAGCTTCATAAAAGATCAGGCTACAAAATCAGCCAATTTATTTAGATTTGAGAGAGAGTCCGGCGAACTACTACCACCAAATATGTGGGAGGTTTACCACTTCTACTCAACTTCCGGGTATGATCCCATAGCACCTCTTCGTTATGAAGAGTATATGAACAGTCTCGATGTCCACGGCAGTATAAGTCGATATTTCGAGAACGGTGCTTCCATAGATAAGCTAGGTGAATTTGGTGTGAAGTATTTTATGACTCTGAAGCGAAACGAAGTCTCGGTGCCGGATAGTGAAGGAAGAATACGTGAAAGTCTTGATCAGAGGATCTGGAAACCGGTATTCTCAGAAGGTCCGGTCGTCGTTTTGGAGAACCAAAACTACTCACCTCCATATTTTCTTGAAGAATCTGGTGAGGGCACTTTAGTTACTCTTAGATCTAAAACAGATGATAGCTGGGAATTTTCAGCCAGTACCCCTACTGATAATCGTTTTATCTTGATCGAAAATTACTCAGATCATTGGCAGGCATCGATAGACGGTTCCCCGGTCAAAGTAGAGCGGTACAAAAATACCTTCAAACAAATTGCTGTTCCCCAAGGTGATCACCTGATTACCTTCGTATATTACAATTCTGATCTTCTAACGGGGATAATAATCTCTTTCTTTGGGCTCATGTTCTTCAGTCTGTATTTATTGAGATATACTTAGCCAGATGCCCAAAGAACCATTAATCGACATTATTATTCCCTCTTTCAACGCTAGATATTTACTGGAGAAAAATTTGCCTTTTATAGTCAAGAACACCGACCATCTCGGCCATCTAATCATTATTGATAACGGTAGTGAGGATGATACCGTCGTTTGGCTTAACCAAAATTACCCCGAGGTCATCATCGTTGAAAACAAAACTAATCTCGGTTACACCAAGCCGGTGAACCAGGGGATAGCGAAGTCAGATTCAAAATTCTTCGTTCTAATTAACAACGATGTTCGTCCTCACGAAGGATACACCTCCAAGTCTCTTCCTTATTTTTCCGACCCGGATGTCTTTGCGATTACTTTTAACGAAGAAGGTTCCTCATGGCCGGATATGTCCTGGGCCAAAGGTAAAATGCAGTTTACACGAGGGGAAGACAAATCCAAACCAGTTCTCTCCGGCTGGGCATCCGGTGGCAGTGCCATTTTCAGGCGATCAATCTGGGACAAGCTAGGTGGGCTGGACGAAATCTATGCCCCTTTCTACTGGGAAGATATTGATATTGGCTACCGGGCTTGGAAGTCTGGCTACAAAATAATCTGGGAACCCAAGGCATTGGTCTTTCACGAACATGAATCTACTGCCAAAAAATTAAACCCCGCGTATATTAGTTTAATCAAACAAAGAAACGAGCTTTTATTTAATTGGCTAAACGTGTCCGACACTAGTTACAGACTTGACCATTTATTGTTTCTCTTCAAACATACTCTCCAACATCCGGGCTATTTCAGAATCATTATTACAGCGCTGTGGCGTCTTTTATCTCATTCTCACCTACAAAGAAAATTTATCATCTCGGACCAAAACGTCTTGGCCCACGTCTCAAAAACCATATGAAGCCGGAACTTTCCATCATCACCGTCGGCTACCGCTCCGAAAAAACCATAGGTCCCTTTTTGGATTCGATTCAAAAAAACCGAGACGGTATCTCCAAAGAAATTATCGTGGTAGATAATTACCCGGCGGACAAAGGCGCCTCGGTCGCTGAGAAACACTCTCTCAAGCCCACCGTTATCCGCAATACTGAAAACCTTGGTTTTTCCATCGCCATAAACCAGGGAATCAAAGTATCCAAAGGCGAATATATCTTAATCATCAACCCCGATACCCGAATAGTTGGCCAAGCTCTAAAATATTTACTGGACTTCGCCAAGAAAACTCCCAAGTTGGGAGCCGTAGCTCCCCGCCTTCTCAATAATAATGGTCAAATTCAGCCTTCTTGTTTTATGTTCCCCACCATCTGGAATGCCTTTAAGTACTATTTTCTCGGCTGTAAAAACTGTTTTAACAAATACAACCCAGGAGATAAAGTTACGACGGTTGACGTGGCTGTTATGGCTGCTTTCTTGGTTCCCAAGTCGACTCTTGATTATGTTGGCGGCTTAAATGAAACCTATTTTCTTTATTATGAAGATGTCGAGTTTTGCCGTCGCCTTCGCCGGTTTGGCCTACCGGTTTACTATTTACCCCAGGCCAAAGTACAGCACGCTCACGGGGTCAGTGGTAACTTTACCAGCCATCTAAAGAGTCCTCTGGCTAAATCAGCACAGATTTATCATGGTGCCATTGGTTCGGCCATACTCAATGCTGTTCTCTGGGTAGGTCAAAAATGGCAAAAAGGTCTAGCTTTAACATCAAGAAAAAAACATGTCTAAATTTATAACCCCGCTCATCATACTCGCCATCCTAATTAGACTAGTTCTGGCTGTCTTTACTCATCACGCAGACCTCGGTGCCCTTGCTCTAGCCGGAAAAGTCATTGCCGGAGAGGGGAAAATCCTAACCTTCTATGATTCCGTAAATGTCACAGATAGTTCTGGCACTCACCTCAATATTTATCAAACGGTATTCAATTATCAGCCCTTGGCTTATCTCATTCCTTCTGCCTTTTACCTTCCTTTTCGAAACATAGTTCTCCAAACAGGGGAGTTGGTCCGGGATGAAAAGTTTGTTACTCAAAATCCGGCGCCATTAAATTTTCAACTGTTACTTTATAAGTACCCCATGATTTTGGCAGACCTTGCCTTACTCTGGCTCTTACCCCAGTTTTTTGCAGATAAAAAGAAAAAGAATTTGGTCATGCTATTGTGGGCTTTTAATCCAATCGCCATTTACGTCAGTTCTATGCTGGGTCAGGTAGATATCTATATCGCTTTATTTCTTGCTGTCGGACTATTGGCGTACCAGAAAAATCGCCCTTTTTTGGCTTCCGTCCTTATTGCCATATCCGCTCTCTTCAAGCCGGCCGGACTAATTATCTTCCCCTTGATTGGTCTTCATTACTATGTGACCAAGAAGAATTTATTAAAATCACTCCTTATTGTAGCGACTGGTTTTGGCATTTATCTTCTGGGTATCTTGCCTTATCTTCATTCGGTTACCTACAAGTACTACGCGCTCTTTGCCGAGCAAATAGGGAAGAGTACTTATGCCGGTATCTCCATAGCCTCGGGGACAGATATTCCTTTCTTTTTCATTTTCTTCGCTCTGACCATTGTTCTAATTTGGAAGAAGAAAATTTCCCTTTCCACCGCCACTACAGTCGCTCTGTTATCTAGTCTGGTCTTCTCTCATTTTCACCCCCAGTGGCTTATTTGGATTATGCCCTGGTTTATTATTTCTGCCGTCAAATCGGGTGATTACTTTATGTATTTGCTGACATCCTTTTGTTGGCTCGCCATACTTTTATCTTTCGATAGTACTCTCAATCTTGGTCTGTTCTTACACTCCAGGCTTTCTCTACCTCCGTCTCTCACCTCTTCCAGCTATTTTAAAGACATTATCTTGATGGCTAGAGCGGGATTAGTTGCCGTTCTTGTTTGGATGATGGTAGATTATGAAAAAAATTAGTCCCATTTTCTCTCTCATATTTCTGGCTCTGATCCTCCGCTTAATTTTCTTGTTTCCACAATATAGCGGAGATGTCAAAAACCACTTGGTTTGGGGAAATTCTTTTTTACTAAGTCCGGACGGTTTTTACTCCCGCCACTTTCCGGGCTTCAACGATGCGAATTATCCACCGGTAGCCATTTATCTTTTTGCTCTTTCAAATCTCTTACTTTTGGGCATAAGAAATCTTTTCTTGTTTCTAAACAATCTACTTCCCGTCTTCCCCTCATTTTTGGTACCACTGTTTGATCACGATAATATGCGTTTCGGCTTTCTCAAATTACCCGGGATCATCGCAGACTTGGGTATCGGCTTGCTAATCTTCAAATTTTTTGAATTCAGAAAAGTCAGACACCCCTATTTACTGGCTTCGCTCTATTTCTTCAATCCCGCGGTGATTTACCTTAGTTCTGTCTGGGGGCAGATAGAGCCGATTACAAATTTCTTTCTCCTTCTTTCTTTATATACGGCGCTTCAAGCCAAGACCGATAAATCAAAAATGCTTTCGATTGTTTATTTCGTTTTGGCGGCCCTTACGAAACAAACTTCTTTATGGTTCGCTCCTTTTTACCTCTTTGTTTGGTTGAAGGAACTTCCTCTCAAGACTATTATTCTCGGAGTTATCGCCGCCGTCTCTCTTTTCTTCGCCAGTTATTTGCCTTTTGGGTTGTTGCCTTTTGCGGCACTCAAAAATTATCTAGCCACTTTGGGAGGATCATCAAGTGGTGTCTCCGATGCCGCTTGGAACTTCTGGTTTGCCCTCTACCCAGCCGGAGCTGAGGACTCAGTTCGTCTCGGTCTATTCTCCGTTCGTACTATCTCTATTTTTCTTCTCGTCTTAATATTAATCTTCTTCATCTACCGTCTCACCAAACACTATTCACTTCGCACTTTTCTCAAGTATCTCTTCTTATGGTCCCTGGCCGTCTTTTTCTTGCAGACCAGGGTTCATGAGCGACACTTGGCTCCGGCCCTCGTTTTTGGTTTGCTCGCCTTCGTCGAAACCCCAGCTTGGTGGCTTGGCTACCTAAATCTCAGCCTTTTTCACTTTTTAAATTTGTTTCTCACTTTAAAAATACCCTTTATTTAAATGAAAAAATTTATTCCTCTCTTTATCGGTATTATTTCGCTTACTCTCATCGGAGTTTTCTTTTCTTATCGAATACTGGAAACTCCACCAGGGCTCATTGTAGACGAGGCTGCATTCGGTTACAACGCCGCCCTTCTGGCTAGGACAGGCCACGACGAAAATGGTCGCTTTATGCCTTTCTTTGTTCTGTCTCTCAATGGTGCAGACTGGCGACAGCCAGTATCTCAGTACTATATTACCGCTGTCTTTAAGATCTTTGGGCCTTCGCTTTTGGCCTTACGACTTTCTACTGTAGCCGTCCTAATAGTGAGCACCTTCTTAATGTACTTTTGGCTGTCCAAATTACTTAGTCGCCAGGCTGGTATTATTGGAGCTCTAATTTTTATAACGACTCCACTGGTCATGCTGCAAACCCACATGGCGCTGGATAACATTTTCCCCATTCCCCTTACTCTTTTATGGCTTATCAGTCTATGGTATTACTCGGATACCAAGAAGATTAAATATCTTGTACTTGGAGGTATTTCACTGGGGATAAATTTCTATACCTACAAGGCCATGAGAGCCGTAGTTCCCGTCTGGTGCATTCTTACTGTTGTTTATTTATTTCAGGGATTACACGGGAAGTTTGGAAGAAAAGATTTGGAGGGATTTGTAAAGAAGTCAATTTATTTTGGTCTGGGAGTTTTACCTTTTTTCGCGATTATTCCTATCTTAGAGAAAAAGTACGCCGGTGCTGTTTTTAATGCTCATGGTTTTAGCTGGAGTTCTATTTACGATTTTCTTTATCCATACCTCTCCAGTTTTGATATTTCTTTTTTGTTTATCAAAGGTGACGACCTGATCTGGCACTCCACCGGTATCCACGGTATGCTCCTTCTGGCCTCGATGCCACTATTTTTATTTGGTCTCTACAAAGCTTTCCAAAAAAGAGGTATGTGGACTTTCTTGATAACGGTTATGTTTTTGACACCGATTCTTTTTGGCTTGGTGGGGAGTGTCCACCGGGCCTCTCGCCTGATGGCCTTTATTCCGGCTTACGTAGCTCTCGCCACCTTGGGAGTAGGGGAAATAACGGAGCTAAAGCATAAAGTACTGTCTCGAGTCATTTTGCTTGTTGTGGTCATTTTATTTTCTGCCAACTATTTCGATTTCGTAAAATATTATTGGTACACCTATCCTGTTATTTCTAGAACCTACTTTCTCCCTTCAAATACAGTTGCCGAAGCTTATTCCTACCTGGCACGAGTTTCCGAGAAAAACAATTTGACTCCCTTCATACAAAACAGTGCCTATGATCAAGAAGGATATACAGGGAATTTTCTGGAGGCGGCCAATTTTAGTTCACCCCTCAAGTCCTGGAAGCCGGGAGATATTTTACCATCGAAAAGTATTGTTATGGCCAAGTTGGCTCATCAGCCAAAGTTAAAGACGATAGACACTCCCATTTACGAGTATCATTTCTTTGTAAATGAAGGGGAGGATATAATAAATCCATGATAGAAGTTCTGTTGGGATTGATAGTTGCCATAGGCGCTTTTTTTCGGCTCGAAAGTCTCACTACACTCCCCATTGCTTTGTTTGGAGACGAAATCGATGTTGGCTATCAAGCTTGGTCACTTGTTACGACGGGCCGTGACTACATGGGCCATTTGCTACCGACTTACATTCAAAGTCTGGCTGAGTGGCGAGCGCCGTTACTCATGTACCTTACCGTCCCCTTCGTTGGTCTCTTGGGTCCTGCCGATCTGGCTGTCCGCCTACCGGTAGCCCTCATTGGGTCTCTCAGTATTATTCTTATCTATTTTCTGGCCAAAACCCTCTTCATCGCCACACCCCGCACCAAACACCTCGCACTTTTGTCTGCCCTCCTACTGGCTCTCACTCCCTGGCACATCCATTTTTCCCGGGCCGCTTTTGAGGTCGTCCCTTTAATTTTTCTTATCATGTTGGGGACGCTGTTGTTTCTCCGTGGCAAGCACTTCGCTAGTCTATTCCCTTTTATTCTGACTTTTTATACCTACTCCACCGCGATGGTTTTTACCCCTCTTTTTGTCTTGGCTTTACTATTTGTTGAGCGGCCAAAACTAAATCTAAAGAAAAATTGGTACCGACTTGTTTTCCCCCTTATTCTGTTTTCTCCGATTGTTTTCAGTGTTCTTTTTGGTCATGCCGGCGGCCGGTTCAATCTGGTCAGTATCTTTGGCGACCCAAAAATTATTGAACCGGTGATTCTTCAGAGAACCGATCCCTGGGTTAAACAATCCTTCGGTGAATCTCTCTTTCATAATAAATATCTGGCGATTACCCAAGCATTTGCTAACAACTACCTCACTGCTTTCTCTCCCCAGTTTCTCTTTATTAGCGGAGATCCTTTTTTCCGCCACTCCATCTCTATGGTGGGGGAACTTCTTATTGTTACGCTTCCCTTACTGATGGCCGGGATTTTCTTTATCTTCAAAAATATCTCCCAAAAGGAAAACAAAATCCTCCTACTTTGGCTTTTACTGGCCCCCGTCTCCAGTAGTCTGACTACCAATGGCGGCACTCATGCCACCAGACTTTTTCTAATGCTGCCTCCATTAATCTTAATTTCCTCTCTGGGAGGAATATATTTGTTAAATCTGTTTGGTAAAAAATTAGTCAAACCGGCCATCATCATCTTCCTCACCCTTTTAGTTGTTTCTTTTGCCGGCTACTTCCACCGTTACTCGACTCACTACCGTTACGAGTCGGCCTCACTCTGGGAATACGGTTTCGAAAATATCTTTACGGAGCTAAGGCCCCTTACCAGCCAGTACGACAAAGTGTATATCAATAACACCTATCAACCATCCTTACTTCTCTTCCTTTTTTACACTCAGTACCCACCCAAGGACTTCCAGAAAAATTTCGTCACCGATAAAGTTGATACTTACCAAACATCGTCCTTCCACGGGTTCGTCTTTGACAAGAAGTACTATTTTGGCGAATCACCTAATGTAGATGAGCTAAAGGTGCTTCTAACTGACAAAGATTTATACTTAGCTGTCCAAGGACGAGAAGGTCAGGGTGATTGGGACTGGAGCAAGGATCCTCTGGAAAATACCAAAGTTCTCACCACTCAGAAGAACATCTTCGGCCAGCCCCTCTTCTATATCCTAGCCGGCACCAAACCATATAATATTAAGTAGTATGAAATCCTGGAAATTTCTCCTTGGCCTCATTTTGATTCTAGCTTTAGCTTTACGTCTCATTGGACTTGGTCGCATTCCTGCGGGGTTTTCTCCGGACGAAGCTAGCCAAGCCTACACTGCCTACAGTCTACTGCAGACAGGCAAAGACGAATGGGGAGTCTCTTGGCCAATCGTTTCGTTCAAATCTTTCCTGGATTACAAAGCTCCCCTCCAGACCTATTTGATGATTCCCAGTATCGCTGTTTTTGGATTGAATGAATTTGCCGCTCGTTTACCCAGCGTTATCTTTGGTGTTCTAGCTATCTTCGCCATATATCTCCTGTCAGCCCAACTTTTCCCAACCCCTTCGTCATTGCGAGGAGGTACCGACCTGCCTGCCGGCAGGCAGGCGTGGCAATCTCACTCCAGCATTCCTCTCTTCGCCGCCCTCTTCCTCGCCATCTCTCCTTGGCATATCCAGTTTTCCCGTACCGCCCTAGAGGTCAATCTCACTTCTTTTCTTTTTCCTCTCGGTCTCTATTTCTTTCTCCGCTTTCTCAAAGCATCTCGCACTAATAACTTCGCCCTATTAACTGCCATCTGTTGGGGACTAAGTCTCTATGCCTATCACTCGGCCAAGATTTTTATTCCACTCTTCGCCCTCTCATTATTATTCCTTTATCGCAAAGAAATTTTTACGTCGGCACCTCGCACTAATAACCATGCACTAATAGCTGCATTTATCGCCTTCTTGGTTATTCTTAGTCCCTTGGCCGTTGACTCTGTTTTTGGTAACTCGGCCAAAAGAGGAAGCGATCTTCTGATTTCCAATTTGAGCAGCGAAAGTAGGAGTCGGCTAGACGATCAAGGGTTTTACTCCTCACTGGCCAAGATAAGCCCCAGTCTGCCTCGTCTGATTCATAGTCCGGTCTTTACCATCATTTCTGAGTTTGCGGATAATTATCTGAGTTATTTTTCCCTACCATTTTGGTTCACCGAGGGCGGTCGGGAAACTACTTATTCAGTCATCCCCGGTCGGGGGCTACTGCTTTTCTGGATGTTACCTCTGGTTCTTTATGGACTTTTCCTCCTCTTCAAAAAATTAAAGACCGAGAACTACGATGCTCGCCCTCTTCTTCTATGGCTCTTGTTGGCCGCCCTACCAGCCGCCCTTACCAAAGAGGGTTATCGACCCAATCGTGCCGGCTCGTTTCTTGGTCTCTGGGAAATTATCGCCGCCTTTGGTTTTGTTAGTTTGCTGGAAATTAAATTTAGGTCTCAAAAAATTATTCTGATCATTTTCATTTCTCTGGCTGTCACTCTGACCGGATTTTATCTCGAGGATTATTTCTTTAATTCCTCAGTGACCTATCCTCAAGCTATCTCCTTTGGCTGGAGAGATACCATAAATGCCGTCGGTCGTCTCCAGGGGAATTACGATACTGTGATGGTAGAGAAGGGGACTCAAAGCCAGAGTTTTGTCGCATTCTATCTTAAAATTCCACCTCGGGATTTTCAGACCGCCACTACCATTTGGCAAGCAGAAATCGAAGAAAGACAAGTCACTTATTTGGATCAGTTAGGAAATTATCGGTTGGGAAAGTACAGTTTCGAAGCCCTTAACTGGCCGGAAGATCATCACCCCGACACCTTGTATGTCTGGCAGGGAAAATCTCTATTGCCCTCAGACAGGCATACTATCTATCAGGTAATCACTCCTCAGGGTGAGATAATAATGGAAGTCTTCGATTTTAAGAAATGAAAAAATCACTTTTACTTTTGATACTCATCACTTTGCTTGGAGGTCTCGTCAGATTCTTTTGGCTTGATCGATTTCCGGTAGCTCCTAACTGGGACGAGATAAGTCACGGGTACAATGCCTACTCCATCCTCATGACGGGCAAAGACGAGTGGGGATTTCGACTACCTCTGATTTTCCGCGCCTTTGGGGACTACAAACTTCCTCTCTATATTTATCTGACGGTTTTCCCTGTCTGGGCTTTTGGTCTTTCGGTTTTTTCCATCCGCTTTATCTCCGCTTTGGCCGGTACCCTAGCCATCCCAGGTATCTTTTTATTGGTTCGCGCCCTCTTCCCCCCTCACGATGCCGATCATAAAAATTCGTCATTGCGAGGAGGTACCGACCTGCCTGCCGGCAGGCAGGCGTGGCAACCTGCCCGTCCGGCAGGCGGGTCTCACTCCATCAACCTCCCCCTCATTTCCGCCTTCTTCTTGGCTCTACTTCCTTGGCACTTCTTTATTTCCCGACCTGCTCTTGAAGCGAATTTGTCATTGACCCTGATCATCTTTGGCTTCTACTTTTTAGTTAAATGGGTTAATGTACCTCGCACAGACAACTTCGCACTAATAACTTCTATGGTCCTTCTTGGTTTATCTCTTCACACCTACAATACTGCCCGTGTCTTTGTTCCCTTACTCCTCCTCGCTTTCCTCATCATTTATTGGCCGTCATTGCGAGGAGGTATCGACCTGCCTGCCGGCAGGCAGGCGCGGCAATCCAGGATCCGGTCGATAATCGCATTTTTAATACTAACCTTCTTTGCCGCCATCGTCGCCTTCCAGGTCTTCACGGGAGTCGGCACTGCGCGCTACAGCAAGCTAAATATCATCACGGAGTCTACCGCATACACCCTAGGCCAAAGGCGAATTGAAAGTGGACTGCCACCTATTATCGCCAAGTTTGTTTTCAACCGCCCTGTCTATTTCGTCCAAACTTTTATTAATAATTACTTCGAGTACTTTACCCCGGCTTTCTTCAATCAGAGTAGGGGAGCTCAGTCCCAGTTTGCTATCCCAGGGGCCAATCTACTTGGTTTTCCGGTCATGATTTTATTTTTGATTGGCCTATTTTATCTTTTGAAGAATCTAAGAGAGAAGTCACACCTATTTCTCTTAGCTTGGCTACTACTTGCTCCGGTTGCTTCCGCTCTCACTGTTGATCCACCCCAAGCCCTCCGCCCAAATCCGATGATTCCTACAATTGTTATC
>JAGVOE010000046.1 GCA_020052895.1 Candidatus Woesebacteria bacterium | reverse complement strand
CGCCGGACTCCTGTATCCAATTTTCGGCCTCATTCTCAATCCCGCCATCGCCGGAGCGGCTATGGCCTTCTCCTCCGTCTCCGTCGTTACTAATTCACTCCGCTTAAAAACAGTTAGAATATAACAGTTCATGGAAAACACTAATTTACTCGTCATTTTCCTCACTGGCCTCACCACAGGCGGCCTGACCTGTCTCGCCCTTCAGGGTGGCCTCTTGACCTCAGTCCTGGCCAAGAGGGAGGAAGAGTTTCTCAATACCTCCTCCAAAAAAGCAATCGCCGTCTCCCGCCTTGGCGGGACTCACTCCACCCAATTTCTCCCCATCCTCTCCTTCCTCGGTTCCAAACTCTTCATCCACACCCTCTTCGGGGCTCTTCTCGGCCTCCTGGGTTCTGCCATTACCCTTTCCCCGATTACCCGTGGCTGGCTCCAGATCGCCATCGGAATCTACCTTTTTGGTATCGCCGGCAATCTTTTAAATCTCCACCCTTTCTTCCGTCACTTTGTTATAACACCGCCAAAGTTCCTGGCCAGATTAGTCAAGAACGAGTCGAAAAGTAGTTCTCTCTTCGCCTCGGCCCTCCTTGGTCTCATGACTGTTTTCATTCCCTGTGCCATCACCCAGGCCATGGAGATCGTTGCAATCGGCACCGGGAACCCTCTTTATGGCGCCGCTATTATGTTCGCCTTTATTCTCGGTACCTCTCCCACCTTCCTTATTTTTGGCTTTCTCCTAAACAAAGGCTCCGCTTCATTCAAAAAACACTTTCCTACCGTGGCCGCAATTGCTCTCTTTGCTATGTCTATTTACACGGTGAACGCCGGTGTCGGTCTCATGGGTTCCGTCTACACCATCCAAAATTTTTTAGAGGCAGCAAAATCTACTTCCACCACCAGTAACTCCGCCGTCCTAGGCGACAGAGTGCAAACAGCGACCATTAACGTCTTTAGTAACGGCTACTCACCTCGAAACATCACCCTCAAAAAAGGCGTTCTGACTAGAATCACTCTCATTACCGACAAAGTCTATTCTTGTGCCTCTTCTTTCACCATTCCTGCTCTAAATATAAACAAGCTTCTTCCTGCCACAGGTAAGACCGTTCTGGAATTTACCCCCACCCGCACCGGCCCCCTCGCTTTCTCTTGCTCTATGGGCATGTACACCGGCAGGTTTAATATCATAAATTAATTGAAATTTTGTGAATAATTCGTTGCGCTTGTCCAATGATAAAAATATTGCGCAATGTCAAAAAGCTGGTTTTTTTGTACTCAAAAAATTTTTGACGGCAAGCAAGAACGGCGTTCGCGCTGGCGAACGAGCGTTCGGTTTTTAGCATGGATAAGTGCAAAAAGAATTAATATACAAAATTTATCAAAATGTTCAACTTCCTCAAAAAAACAAAAACCGCACCAATAACTAATAACCCCGCACTAACAACCGAGACTCTCCACCTCTCCGGTCTCCACTGCACCTCCTGCGCCGTCAATATTGACCTGGCTCTCGAGGATTTACCTAGCGTCAAATCCCAAACTAGCTACGCCAAGTCCGAAACCAAAATCGAATATGACCCCTCGCAAACCACCCTGGATTTAATCCATTTCACTATCCGCGACCTCGGCTACAAAATCATCTAAAGACTTTCGCATACTTGTCGCAATAGCTATCATTTGCAAAAAACTACTCTCCTTTTCTTAAAGTCACCACCCAGGCCGAGCCAAATTCCTCCGGTACCACCACTGTTCGGGCCTCCGTAATCTCCAGTTTCTTTTCTACCTCTTCCTCCACTTTTTTCCAGGCAGACTCTAGTTTATGCCAAACTTCTTTAACCTCTTTACCGTCCGTCTTCACCCATGACTCCAGTAGCTTTTCCACTCCCTTAAACACTCTCATGGTGTTTACCAAAGCCCCCAGCTGCTTAATTTTTACCTGCGGTCTGGGTATTACCAAAGTCGCTTCTCCGCCAGGCACCAGGATTCTCTCCACTTCTTCCAGGGCTCTTTCCAGATCTGGCCAGTGTTCAAAGGTGTGCAGAGAAATAATCACGTCTACGGATCTAGGCGCTATTGGCAGATCTTGCAGAACACCAGCCAAAAGTCCGGCGCGAATCTTGTTATTTCGCAGTATCCACTCACTAATATCCATACCAAACACCTTTTCTCCAAACCGATTTCTCAAAAACGGCATCAGTGAGCCAGACCCCACTCCCAGCTCCAAAACCCTTTTACCGTCTGAGTAGTGTGGGTACTTTTGATTCAAGATATCCAGATACTCATCTGCCACTCCTCTAGTCTGAACCTTCCCGTAATTTTCACTGTACAAACCCACCACCCCTCTTACATGATCTAGCCCTGGAACAAATGACTGTAGTAATGGCATTTACTTCTCCTCACTTTTTACGTCTTTCAAATAAGCTTTAAACTCTTCCCAAACCTTTTTCCAGTCACCACCAGCCGCCTCAATTTCTTTGAAAATCATCTCGACATCCACTAGTATCTGGTCCTCTTTAACAATCATCTTTGTTTTCGCCATATCTTATATCTACTTTTTAATAAATCTATCTTATACCATCCCTCGTGGGTGCGGGTACCTTCCTGCACCCCCATTTCACTTTTTACTTTTTCTGTCTTGATTTCTAGAGTTCTAGATTCCTTGAGTTCTTTACTTATATGCCACTGGCACCTCGGTCAGTACGACTCCAAGCGACATCCTTCGGGCCTTGACATCCAAGTTTTCCACAAAGACCTCGACCGTCTCTCCCATCTTAAACTCTTTGTCGGCCGGTTTCTTGGAAACATGGATCAAGCCATCAACTCCCTTATCAAAGTTTACAAAGACTCCGTAAGGAGCTATCCTCACCACTTTGCCCTTGTGCTTGGTACCAATCGCGTAATGAGTCTCCACCGTAGACCATGGGTCTCCGGACAT
>JAGVOE010000039.1 GCA_020052895.1 Candidatus Woesebacteria bacterium | reverse complement strand
GATTGCCACGTCACTCCTGCCTGCCGGCAGGCAGGTCGTTTCCTCGCAATGACGATAATTTGTCTTTGGCGGCCTCGTAGTCGGGTTTAAGCTGGAGCGCTTTTTGAAAAGCCAGCTTGGCTTGGTCGTTCTGGCCCAGCTCAGTATAAAGAATACCGACATTGAAGTAGTTGATGGCCTCGGTGGGAGAAAACTCAGTAATCTTGAGTAGGGTTTGAATAGCGTCTGAATTGTACTTTGGGTCTAGCTGGGCCAGTGTAAGTTCGGTGCGGGCTTTGGTCTTGAGCAGGTTAAGATTGTATTTATTCATCGAGACGGCTTGACTAGTGTTTTTTAGAGCCTCTTGAACATACTGATTGAGATATGAGTTGGCTTGAGCTTTTATCTGAGCCGAGGTGGTGGCCGGCATTTCTTTGATCTGTGGGGACAGGATTTGAGTGGCGACCAAAGCCTGGATGTTGCCCAGCTGAGCATAGTAGAGAGGCTCAGAGGGGTTCTTTTTGATGGCTTCTATATTTTTGGCTAGATTGCTTCGGCCGGCGACATAGGCGAGATCAGCTTGCCACAGGCGACGAACTCCCAGAAGTAGCCAGAGGGATAGTGCCAAAATAAGGACAGTGCTTAGTGTTTGGTGCAGATTTATCCTGAGAGAAATGGTTTTATTATTGTCTAAAGTTGAAATGTAGATAGCCGGAAAGAGAAAGAAAAAGAGAGCCACATTGACCACCGAGAAGCCGAAGTAATTAGTGATGAGAACGCTGGTGAAGCCGAGGAGGAGGGGGGAGGATAGATCTAATTCGCTCGTGGAGTGGGATTGCCACCCGCCACGGCGGGTAAACTCGGCTGTATTCCTCGCAATGACGCGAATGATGGAGAAGATGAGAAAGAGATAAGTGAGTAGACCAAAAAAGCCGGTAGTGGCTAGAAAGTTTAGATACTCATTGTGGGCTTTGTTGTAAAGAAAGTTGTCTTCGGAAGTGAGGTTGTGAATGGCTGGCCGTACCCAGTAGTAAGAGTAGCCAAAAGTTTCCACACCGGTACCAAAAAAAGGATACTTTTTACCAAGGTCAATAGCCCCTTGCCAGACCACTCGACGAATGGTCATGGAGTCACTGCCACCGATTCTGGTCTCGTTTTCTTGGGTGACAATGGTTACGGTGTCAGAGTAAAAAGGATTGGTTTTGTTGAGTGATTGAAGGGTTCTGATAACAGCAGAGCTTTTGAGAAATAAAATAACCAGCAGAGCTAGCGCCAGAGCAGGCAGAACTTTGGTTTGTTTTTTTTGGATGAGAGTAATGACAGTAAAGACCAAGAGAATGATAGCGGTAGCACCGATACCGGACTGAGAGCGAGTAAAAAGAATGGCGGCAAGGAATAATAGTGAAAGGAGAGAATATATTGTGCGGGGTGCTTGGTGTTTGGTATGAAGTGCGGAGAAAAGAGAGAGTGGTAAGAGGGCGATGAGGTAGGCTGAGAGCCAGTTGGGCTGACCCAAGGTGGAAAAAACCCGATTTTGGACATCTTGGACCCAGATATTTTTGTCAATACCCAGTCTTTCCAGAACGGCGTAGATGGCAGTGAGAGTGGCGGTAGCTAGGATGGCATAAATTAGGTTTTTGAGAGCTTTGGAGTGACGGTGAAAATGAGTAACCAAGGCGTAAAAAAGAAAGACATAACAAAAAGTTGAGACCAGCCCACCGTGAAAGCGGGAGTAGTAACCCCAGAGGCTAGTGTGACGGTCGATACTAAAGATGGTGGAGGCAATCTGAGAAGTGACAAACAAGATGAGTGGCAGATCCAGGGGAGTGCGGGCAATCTCAAATCTTTTAATTTGAAATGACCGAACAGCCCAGGCGGTGGCGATGATAACGGTCATGGTATAAACAAAGAGCATTTTGTTGAACTCAAAAACTTCAGAGGTAAAAGGCCAAAGGAGAAGAGGAGTCACAAAGAAGAGGGCGTAGAAGCAGTAATGGATAAAATTGGGGGTATAAGCTTGATTCTCTGACAGCGGTTTGGCTTTTTTCGACGCGGGTGACATGGGACTAGTTTACCAGATGGAATGAGATCCTTCCCGCCTAGGGCGGGTAAACTCTTTTCGCTCAGGATGACCAGATAAAGTCTGGTCAGTTTAGTAAAGAAAAAGAAAAATCCTCCGATATATACCGGAGGATTTGTTTGAAAGAATGCCCAGAAAGCGGTGTCGGACTTATGAAAGACGATGGCTTTCTGGGCAAGAGCGCGCGAAGGGATTCGAACCCCCGACCTTTTGATTACCAACCAAACGCTCTAACCAACTGAGCTACGCACGCGCTTTTAAATTACTTGGTGATTCTATGAGAAATTAGGCTGGTTGTCAATACTTTTGTCTCTCGCTTTAATGGCTATACTTTGATATTATTTAGCCATATTATGATCACGTATATTAGTAAACATGTTTGAAAAACTGTGGCGACTAGCGACCCTGGATGTGGGTATAGATCTAGGTACGGCCAACGTGGTGGTTCACGTGCGAGGAAAGGGGGTGGTTATCCGCCAGCCTTCGGTGGTGGCCAGAAATATGAAAACCAAAGCAATTTTGGCAATGGGGGAAGAGGCCAAGAAGATGTTGGGAAAAAATCCGGCCAATATTGAAGTGGTAAGACCCCTGCGAGACGGAGTGATCGCCGATTTTGACGCGGCAGAGGCAATGCTCAAACACTACATCGTGGAAGTTCATGAGCTTTATAAGGGCTTGGGCTTTAAGATTCCCCGGCCAAGAGTGGCGGTGGGGATTCCCAGTGGAGTAACGGAAGTGGAGCGGCGTGCCGTCCAAGAAGCGGCACTGGAAGCCGGGGCCAGATCGGTCTTTCTCATCGAGGAGCCGATGGCGGCGGCTATTGGCTCCGGACTGCCGGTGGAGAAGGCCGAGGGACAACTAATTTGTGACATTGGTGGAGGAACTAGTGAGATAGGGGTGATCTCTTTGGGAGGATTGGTACTAAACCGTAGTTTGCGAGTAGCCGGGGACGAGCTAACCGAGGCGATTCAGAACTTTGTCCGCTTAAAGTACAATTTGCTTCTGGGCGAGAGTACAGCTGAAGAAGTGAAGCTAGCCGTAGGCTCCGCCTACCCCCAGAAAAAGGAAAAAGAAGGTAATCCTTTGCAGATCGTAGTGCGGGGCCGAAGTTTGGAGGATGGACTACCGAAGTCTCTCAAGCTTGATAGTGTGGAGATAAGGGAGTCGATGATGCCGATTGTGAATCAGATTTTGAGTGAAATTGCTTTGATAATTGAAGAAACACCACCGGACTTAGTGGCCGACATTCTAGAAAAAGGCATGGTCATGGCTGGTGGCGGCTCGCTGATCCGGGGAATAGACAAGCTGATTGGTGAACAGATAGGTATGCCGGTCTGGGTGACGGATACGCCTCTCGAGGCGGTGGTGCGAGGCTGTGCGAAGGTGCTGGAGGATGATAAACTTCTGGCCAAGGTACGAGTGGTGGGTGGACTGCGATAGGAAGTTGTTGGTAGAGGTTACTTTGGCTTATGAGACTGTTGAATAATGTCTTTTACACCGTCATTTCGACCGAAGTGGAGAAATCCCATATAACCATTTGAGACTGGAGTGAGATCCTTCCCGCCTAGGGCGGGTAAACTCTTTTCGCTCAGGATGACGTTAAGGCTGGGTGATGATGGCTAGATTTTCTGGAGAGTGGTCGAGGGTGTCGTAGAGAAGGACCTCGGCTCTTTGGAGAGGCTCCTGGCTAACGGTGAGTAGTCGAGAGACTTGACCGATGATGAGACTGCCGGGAAAGATTTCGCCTGGCTCGGTGAGCACCATGTCTCCCAAAACCAGAGGAGACTGGCTGGGAATGTCAATGATCTGAGAACTGTTTGCCGAGTACTGATACAAGCCTTTTTGGCCTGAAGTGGTTCGTACCGGGAAGATAGGAGTTTTGTCACTACTTAGAGGAGTAATGGTGACAATATTGTTTTTGACCTCTCTCACGGTTCCCAAAAGGATCTTGCCTGAGACCAGAGGCTGTCCCGGCCGAACGTCAGCTAGAGAGCTTGAGGATGAAACTATAAATTTACCGGCTGAACCAACCAAGCGAACAGGCAAGACACCACGAAAGACACCGATGAGCTGGTCGAGAACTTTTTGATCAGAGAGGTTTTGTTTGAGGTACTCGTTTTCAGAGATCAAGCTAGCGATTTGATTTTTCTGACGGCGATTTTGTTTTTCGAGACCAGGAAGATTTATTAAGGTGAGATACTGACTTTTGGAGTAGAGGCGAAGACGAGAGATAGGAATGGAAAGGGGAGAGAGCATGGTGTAAAAAACAGTATCAATACCCGGTCTTATCTTGAGTTTGCTGGCAGTAGATAGTAGTATGGAGACAAATAACGGCAGTAGTAGTAAATTTAATTTTGTTGAAATAATCATGTTAGAGAAGCAATCCAAGAATATCATAAAAATAGTCCTAGCGGTGATCTTGAGTGTGTTAATTGGCGAAGGGGCTTTGGGTCTCGGAATTTTTTGGCCCTTTTTGCTAATTTTACTGGACTGGCGTGGAGCCTACTGGCTGGCGCTGGCGGTCGGGATTTTGGTCTCGGTCATTTATCGATTACCGGTGGGTCTACCTAGCTTGTTTATAGTGATGGTGGCTGGTGGGCTGTCGCTATTTTTTAATTCACGTAAGGAGACTGGAGTGGCGATTTTGGTGGTGTCTTGGGTAGCTAACTTGGTTTTTGACAAGGTTTTTGGATTGCCCTGGAGCTGGTTTGATTTGGTGGCGGTGGGACTGGCTTGGGTGGTAGCTTTGACTTGGTTTGAAAAAGGGGAGTCAATAAAACTGAGTTATTAAAAGACTGGGTGGAGTGAGATCCTTCCCGCCTAGGGCGGGTAAACTCTTTTCGCTCAGGATGACGACACTGTCATTCCGACCGAGTGTAACGAGTGGAGGAATCTCACTCCACTCGCAATGACAAAAACGTATGGAGAAAGAAAATATTTATTATTGGACCAAAACAGCCCTGATTTTGGTGATGGCCATTGGCCTAGCGAGGGTCTTATTTTTAACGACGGTGATGGGTGGACATTTTGAAGATCTAGCAGACGGCAACATGATTCGAAAAGATCGTCTAGAACCGATTAGAGGGGTGATCAGTGATAAGAGCGGCAAGCCTTTGGCTATGAACATTGACTATCAAGGTCGGACTCAGCGCTTTTATCCCGGTGGAGAGGTGGTAGCGAGCATTGTGGGCTATCTAGGAAAGCCAGACATCTCCGACTTGAAGGATTGTCCAAAGTGTAGCGGCGAAATGCTCATGGGCAAGACCGGTCTAGAGAAGCAATATCAGGTAGAGTTACTGGGACAGCCTGGGGAAGTGATGGTTCAAGAAACAGCCAACGGACAGAGCAAAGTAGAGATCGCCAAGGTCGACAGTTTGCCGGGCCAAAATATCACGACAAATATTGATCTGGAGCTACAAAAGCTAGCCTTTTTGGCTCTAAAAAATAAGCTCACCGAGATTGGTAAGAGTGGAGCAGTGGTAGTGACCAGGGTGAGTGGGGAGGTCTTGGCTCTCATTAGCGAGCCATCATTTGACCCGAACTTGTTTATCCCTGGAGGTAAGAGGAGTGACTTTGGAGGGGATTTTAAGGATGTGGAGAGTTTGATAACTGAGACCGATCAAAAGCCTCTGTATCATCGAGCGGTCTCTGGCAACTTTGCCCCCGGTTCGGTATTTAAGCTAGTACCGGCCATAGCCGCTCTGGAGGAAGGAAAAATCAGTAAAGAGTCTTCGATACTGGACACTGGTGAGATAAATGTCGGCGAGTATCGTTTTGGAAACTGGTACCTGGATAAGTATGGTCGAACGGAGGGCCAGGTAAATATTATCAAGGCTCTGTCCCGAAGTAACGATATTTTCTTTTATAAAATTGGAGAAGCCTTAGGAGCCGACTCTCTGGTGGCTTGGAGCCAGAAGTTTGGCTTGGGAGAGAAAACAGGAATTGATTTCCCCGGTGAGAGTAGTGGCTTTGTGCCGACGCCTTACTGGAGAGAAAAAGTTCTAGGAGAAAAGTGGTACTTGGGCAACACCTACCACATGGCTATTGGTCAGGGCGAGCTGACTGCTAGTCCGCTACAGATAAACAGAATGACGGCGGAGGTCGTAAGTGGTCAGAGCTGTGGTCCCCGGCTTGTAGGGAAGGCTGAGTGCTTGGATTTGCAGATGAATCCTCTAAATATAGCCTTGATTTTGGAGGGGATGAAGCAGGCTTGTAGTCCCGGAGGGACCGCCTTTCCCCTGTTTGAGTACGCGGGCAAGATCTATTGTAAGACGGGCACAGCTCAAAAAGGAGCCGAGGAGACTCTTTCAAACGCCTGGATAAGTGTGGTGGTGCCTAAGGGGGCAGATGTCAAAGAGTGGATAGTGGTCACGGTCTTGCTGGAAGAGGGAGGTGAGGGGAGTGCGGTGGCCGGGCCGATCGCGGCTGAGATAGTACTGTACCTGCTAAAGATGTAAACAGTGCATAGTGGTTAGTGCGTAGTGCTGGGCTTGACAAGTGGCGTGTTATGGGGTATAATAGTACTTGTAGTTTAGTTGTACCCCTGGTTGAATGCAACGGTGAGGACGCATCTTTCACTTGTGCCAGCCAGGGTTCTACAAATTTCCTTCGAGCTAAAACTCGGAGATACCGCTTTTATTAGTACTTTACCGGTAGCGGTGACGAGCCGCGAGAGACCTTATTCTTTATTTTCTTTCTCTCGCGGCCGTCAGGTTCGACTTTCCCCTAATTACAGCCCTCCTCGCGGAGGGCTTTCCTATTTTTAGCCATGTTTGGTGTTTGTGCTAGAATTCTGGATCCGATTTAAGGTATATTTTAGGAAGCAATGAAATTGGTAATAGTCGAATCACCGACCAAGACAAAAAGCCTTTCCAAATATTTGGGGAGTGATTTTGAGATACTGGCCAGCATGGGGCACGTGCGGGATTTGCCAAAAAGTAAGATGGGGATAGAGATAAAAGAACTCAAGACCGTGCCTGCCGGCAGGCAGGACTCAAGAACTCAAGGAAAAAAGACGGAGGAGTATGAATTTTTACCGGTGTACGAACTGATGAACGGGAAAGAGGGGCAGGTGAAAATATTGATTGCGGCGGCCAAAAGGGCCGAGGAGGTGATTTTGGCGTCTGATCCAGATCGTGAAGGGGAAGCTATTGCTTGGCATGTGAGAGAGATATTAAAAGAGAACTCAAGGAATCAAGGAATCAAGAACTCGAGACAGGGGGAAAAAACAAAAAAGGAATTGGTTTTTAAGAGAGTGTCTTACAACTCGATCACCAAGGAAGCTATTTTGGAGGCCATGGAACATCCTCGGGAGATTGATATGAATTTGGTGAACTCGCAACAGGCGAGAAGGTTTTTGGATAGACTGGTTGGCTATAAACTGTCACCGATATTGTGGAAAAAAGTTCGCCGGGGTCTTTCGGCCGGTCGTGTCCAGAGTGTGGCGGTAAGGCTGATTGTGGAAAGAGAACGGGAAATTGAAAAATTTTTGCCGATCGAGTACTGGCAGATTCGGGCACTCGTAAGAACTCAAGGAATCAAGAACTCAAGAACTCAAGAGGACCTGCCTGCCGGCAGGCAGGATTTCTGGGTGGAGTTGGCTAAGTATAAAAATAAGAAAGCGGAGATTCATAAGGCAGAGGAGGCTAAAAAGATTCTGGAAATTTTGGAGAAGGGTGAGTATGTCGTAGCCGACATCAAAAAAACGGAAAGAAAAACCCAACCTCACCCACCTTTTAAAACCTCTACTCTGCAACAGGCTTCAGCCAATGTACTGGGTTGGTCGGCCAAGAAAACCATGAGTGTCGCCCAGAAATTGTACGAGCAAGGAGACATTACCTATCACCGGACCGACTCATTCAACTTGGCGCCGGTGGCGATCGAGGCGGTCAGAAAGTTTGTTGGAGACAGTTATGGCGCAAATTATTTGCCGGCCGGTCCGAGAATCTATAAAACGGCGGGGAAGGTAGTGGCTCAGGAAGCCCACGAAGCGGTACGACCGACACACATCGAGATTAGTCCAGAACGGTTTACCGGCCAGGAGATGGCTCTGGACGAAAAAAAACTGTATTCTTTGATATGGCGCAGAACGATTGCTTGTCAGATGGCAGAGGCTGTTTTTGATGATACTAGAGTTGTTGTGAAGGTGGCCGATTGTGAGTTGACAGCTAATGGCATTGTAGTTAAGTTCGATGGCTGGAAGAAACTCTTTGTGAAAGACCTGCCGACAGCTTCGCAGTCTGGGCAGGCAGGTGAGTATCAGACTTTGCCGGAGATGGGAGTGGGGGAGAAACTAAGTAAAGAAAAGGTGGAGAGTTTACAGAAATTTACTCAGCCGGCACCGCGGTTTAATGATGCTTCACTCATAAAAGAACTGGAAAAGAAAGGCATTGGCCGACCTTCGACCTATGCGGCTATTATTTCGACGATTATCGATCGGAGATATGTGGAGCAAAAAGAGAAAAAGTTTTTCCCGACTTCAATTGGGAAAGCGGTGGTGGACTTTTTGATGACAAATTTCCCGAGAGAGATGGAGTATGATTTTACGGCCAAGATGGAGGACTCGCTGGACGACATTGCGAATGGAAAACTACCTTGGATGGAGATGTTGAGTAAGTTCTGGGGAGACTTCTCCAGAAAACTCATTAAGGTGGAAAAGGAAAGCGTTCGAGTGGGTGTGCCGACCGAGAGCACCGGAGAGAAGTGTGTTCTTTGCGGCATTGGGGAGATAGTGATACGTGACGGCAAGTTTGGTAAGTTTTTAAGCTGTAGCCGATATCCGGAATGTACCTACAAAGCACCATACATCTTGTATGTGGATGGAGTAATTTGTGAGAAATGTGGCAAACGGGTGGTTCAGAAAAAAACTAGAACAAATAGGGATTTTTACGGCTGTGAAGGCTATCCGAATTGTGACTGGGCCAGCTGGAAGAAACCTATTTAGATTTAATCTGATAGAATATGGGGTGTTCTTAGGTCTTTAAAATAACTTTGGTGGAGGTGAATGATGCAGATCAACTTTGAATTACCAGGTGACGTGAATGAAGCTAGGATTGAGCATGAAATGCTGCCTGTAGGCTACAAGGCGGAGAAGGATCGGAAGGGAAACTTTTATATCAAAACCGAAGAAGGCGGAGAGATTGTAGCTACTTGTGAGCTGATAGATGAGCCCTTTGTGTTGATTAGTTTCTTTGACGTGAAGTTGTCCGGTCGGCATTTTATGACCGCCTTTGCCCAGCGATTTCCCGAGCACGACCCGAAAACGTTGTTTTTTGGCTTTGTATACCGGTTACCGAATGGACTTTTCCGGCTAGACGGAACACCCTTGAGATTGAAAGGTGCAGCCATGAAAGAGATCGGTCGCCACACGACTGCCGACAAGGCCTACTTTGTCTCGTTTTATAGAGGGGACTGGACCGATCAGGCGTTGAAAGTTATTTCGATGAGAGCGGTACTCCCAAACTTCACCTTGGGTGTGGAAAAAGGGCCCGCAAGCCTCGACTTAGAGAAGGAGCGAAAATGAACAGTTTGAATATTCCGGTTTCTCAGGTGAAGATAACCAATCAAAAGATAATTGAGTCCCTGTTGCCCGAAGGGATGTATTATGTCCGAACACGGGGCGTACATTTTGAAGTTTTGGCGGCAGGAGTTGTATGTGCTACGGTTACAGTAGAAGATGGGCAACTTCACTTTCAGTTTGCCGAACAAGGTTATCTGGGATTCTTGGGAAGCGAGCTAAAGAAACTGCTGGTCAGTTTCAGGTGAATCAAGGAGCATACCTATGTTCGTTGAAAGCCAAATTTATCGGCCAAAATTCTTTTTGGACTAAGACCACTCATCGAATTGATAATAACTTTCTTCCAGGAAAGAACCTGGGAAGTATGAAGGTCTTGAAAATTTTAAAGTAAGGTAAATAAGATTACGTGGTAAAATATATGGGTTGTAGGTCTTTAAAAAAACTTTGATGGAGGCTACTGTGTGGAGTATTAAATTTCCCTTTACAGGACAGGTTGATGAAAAAAGTCTGAATTCACTTTTACCAGTCGGTACGCGAACCGAGGCGACTGATAATGACCGATTTGTCGTCATTATGGATAGCTACCCACCCAAGAAGGTAGGCGATATTTGCGCTGTAGAGGGAGCTGTCATCATTCGCTTTTATACCGATATCCATGAGGGTAGCGTGTTTGCGACGGGTTTTGGACTGAGGCATCCCGACTGGAACCCTGGTCAAATACTTTTTGGCTTTGTCTACCGAACACCTTCGGGGTTATTCCAGCTTGATAAAATGCCTTCTGTTCTCAGGAGCGAAGTCATCAGTCAGATGGGGAACTACGATACCGCTGGAAACGTGTACTTTGTTTCTTTTTACCGTGGGGACTGGGATACCGAGTTTCTAACGGTAGCGACAATACAAAAAGTTCTTCCCAGAGGAGAACTGGGATTC
>JAGVOE010000050.1 GCA_020052895.1 Candidatus Woesebacteria bacterium | reverse complement strand
CTCCGTGAGTATATTTCCTGTTGGTGTACCTTAGGCGGTGGAAATCTGACGGCATATTGTGTTGGCCGTCATTCCCATATGTATCGCGACTTATTCACTAAATGAACTTAGGAAATGATCCGTGAAATAAAAATCGCCCCCAAAGTTGAGAGCGATTGACAAATAAAGACGATTAAAGAAATAGTAGAACTAAGCTGGCAAGAAGAATGGTGGTCCCCAGACAGAGTGCCATAAAGTCAGAGCTTTGCGCTACCAATTTGAGGTGTTTAGATAATAAGGGAAGCCGAAGTCCTTGAGCTATAGACAGATCGGTGAGTCCCAGACAAGCACCAAAGGAAGCTACAAAGGACAAAGGAATGACCGTCAAGAGGCCGTAATGCCCGAGATTTAAAAGAGCTATTAGTCGAATGATGGTTATTACTTGAAGAGCGAGACCCAGTAGACTCAAACTGCCAAAGACAGCCACCTTGACGAAATTGAGATTATCCACGGGGTCGTTTTTGTCAATCAAATGCTTAATCTCAAAGAAAAGATAGGTTTGATGAGGAAACTGAATGATAAAAAAGGCACAGATGACCAGAAATGTCCAGTGAACTCCAAGGCCGATAGAAAATTCGGCCATAAGAATAAAAATTAACGGACTAATGGCCAAGACGACGTTGCCTACTATGCTTTGGATTTCATGACCTTCAAAAGTGGTGGATCTTGACACCAAGCACCTCCTCCCACAAAAGATTTAACGAGCAAGATGATTACGAGGTATTATAGCCTATTAGGATTTGTTGCGGAGGAAGGTGGGGATATCTAGATCGTCCTCAATGCTGACTTCATCGTGTTCCAGCTTATACTTACCGATCGATTTGGGCAGATTGGAGTGAGATCCCTGCCTGCCGGCAGGCATGGCCTCGGCTACGCTCGGGATGACGGGGGGAGAAGACTGGACCGACTCTACACCAGCTGGTTTAAAATAGGTGGTCGAGTGGGGAGAAGAAAAGTGGCGAAGAGTATCAAAGCCAGCCGCAATGACTGAGATCTGAATGTCCTCACCCATTTCGGCTCGAATGGTAGCCCCAAAAATGATGTTGGCGTCCGGATCGGCAGACTGAGTGATAATGGTAGCGGCATCGTTGACCTCGTTCATGGTCAGGCTCTTGCCGCCGGTAATGTTGAACAAGATACCCTTGGCTCCTTCGATACTGACCTCCAGAAGCGGTGAGCTGACGGCGGCGTTGGCCGCGATGAGAGCTCTTTTTTCTCCGCTAGCTCGACCAATACCCATGAGGGCAGAGCCGGCATTGGCCATGACAGTCTTAACATCGGCGAAGTCAACATTTACGAGCCCGGGCAAAGTGATGAGATCGGAGATACTCTGAACCCCTTGGCCCAGAACTGAGTCGGCCGTTTTGAAGGCATCAATTAGAGTTTGGTCTTTTTTGATTACATCCATTAAACGCTGATTGGGAATGACGATCAAAGTATCGACATTGTCTTTTAGTTTTTCCACGCCTTCTTCGGCCTGTACCCGACGTCTGGCGCCTTCAAAGAGAAAAGGTTTGGTCACCACAGCTACTGTCAGAGCCCCGACGTCCTTCTTGGCGATTTCGGCGATAATAGGGGCGGCGCCAGTACCGGTTCCCCCACCCTCACCGGCGGTGATAAAAACCATGTCGGCGCCCATAAGAACTTCTTTGATCTTTTCTCGCGACTCCTCAGCGGCAGTGGCACCCATTTCGGGATTGGAGCCAGAGCCGAGACCTTTAGTACTTTTTTCTCCGATTTGAAGTTTGATGTCGGCATTGCTAGCCAATAAAGCTTGCATGTCGGTGTTGATAGCAATAAACTCAACGCCCTTGATTTTTCCGGAAGTAATCATGGAGTTCACGGCATTGTTGCCACCACCGCCAACACCAAGAACTTTTATCTTGGCAAAGGTGTTTGTATCTGGTTTAACGAGACCCACTTTATGGTAAAAATGATTTTATAAAATCGACGACCTTACCGATAGCCTTTTGGCCCGGAATTCCCTTTATCATACCAGATAGCTTAAAGCCGGAAGAGGGCATTTCCTCTTTACGTTTGTAGCCATAGAGTATCAAACCAACCGCGGTAGAAGCGGTCGGAGTAGAGATTTCTTCAATCATACCCGAGAGACCGGACGGAGTGCCGATCTTGGCCGGTAGTTGCATAACTCTTCGGCAGGCTTCGGTGCAGTTGACAGTTAAGGCACCACCGCCCGTCAATACGACTCCAGCTGGGGCTTGACCTTCGTAGCCAGACTTCTTGATGACCTGGTTGACCATGGAGAAAATCTCGTTGAGCCGAGGCCGAATAATCCCTTCGATAATGGTTTTACGGGAAACTTTTTTGACATCCTCACTTATGCCGAGCTTCAAAAGGTCAATGTCGTCGGAAGTTTTTTGGTCATCGTCGTCATCTCTTTCGTTCTTAGACCGACTGACGTAATGTTTGATTTTCTCGGCACTATCAACACTAATTTGCAAACCGATGGCAATATCGTCGCTAATTTTTTTGGATCCCACTGGAATGACAGCAGAGTAAACGCAAGAACCTTCTAAATAAATGCAGACACTAGTAGTACCACCGCCGATGTCTACCAAAATAACCCCTAGCTCCTTGTCGGTATCGCTTAAAACCGACTCTGCCGAAGCCAGGCCGGTAAAAACCAGACCAGCTACATTGACACCAAGCTCGCTGACACAGCGGGAAACATTTTTAATCGCTGGTGATAGGCCGGTAATGAGATGAGCTTCTGTCTCGAGACGAATACCAGACATACCGGTGGGGTCTTTAATCCCCCGCTGGCTATCGACGACAAACTCGCTCGGCAAAACATGGATGATCTCTCTGGAAGTGGGAAGAGAAACGGCCCGAGCGGCCTCGATAACTCGAAAAATATCTTCTCCGGAGATTTCTTCGTCTGCCTCTCGAATGGCCACCAGACCGTGAGAGTTTTGAGACTCAATCTGTTCACCGGAGATGGAAACAAAGGCGGAGTCAAGACCGACTCCGGCCATACGCTCGGCCGACTCGACACAATCCGTAATAGCCCCCACGCATTCCTCGATGTTTACGATCTGACCTTTTCGGACTCCTCGACTGGGGACGGTGGCCACGCCAATGACGTTTATTTTGCCGCTGTCCAGAGATAGTCCGGTTATCAGACAGGTGATTTTACTGGAGCCTATATCAATGGCATTAATGCCTGGTGTTTTAGCCATATTATCTTATGATGGGGTTTTTAAATCTTAAATCTATAACCTTCGCATCTTTTTTAATAGTAGTGAGGTAAGCAAGCGATTGCAAGGCCTGCACCAAACTATCCTCATCGAAGGGTACACCTACAATGATATCAGGTTGGCCCGAGCGTCTCAAGAAAACCCGAGCATTTAGAATCCAGATCTGGTCAACCTCTAAGTATTTTTCAAGTAGCTTAATAACCGAGTAGACCGACCGAACGGCGCTGGTGTCTGGCTTGGTGGTAAAGAGATACTTGATTTTTGAGTCGGAGGAGGCTGCAGGAGACATAAGGCCGTTGTCCCAAATTTCAAAGTTGAGATACTCTATCGACTGAGTTGAGTGGCTAATTTCCTCACTGGGCTTCTGAAAGATCGCCGACTCGGTAGAGCCTTCACGACCATCAAAGCTGAGAACCGGAAGAGTTTTTTCCAGAGAAAGCTGGGTGTTGATTGAGGTCAGACGGCCTTCTACCTTAACAGCTAAAGTGTTAAACATCTGAAAACCAAGATTGGTTTTTTCGATCGGAAAAGAAGCTTTAAGCGAAGCAGTCAACTCTTTCTGATTTAGAAACAACATATTTGAGCCGAGATATTTATTGATCTTGTCGAGGAGCTCTACTGGACAGGGGGTGTCATTTAGAGAACACTTAATTTGGCGAATAGTAAATAGCTGGTAAACAAGAAGCCCAAACAGAAATAAAAGAATCATGGGGAGGACACTGGGAACGGCGAGAGCCAGCCTTTTATAGAGAGTGATGGATGATGTCCGTGATCTTTTCAGTCGCATTGGTGATCAATTTGATAGTAGGCTGGGTAGCTGGTTTCTTATCCAGATCAAGAATGGCTTGATAGAGAGTCTCCGGACTCAGATTTTTTTCTTCCAAGATCTGACTGCCGATTTGGTCCTTGGCTAGGTGGGCGTTTAGCAGCTGCTCGTTGTGAGAGACCCAGGAGATGGGAATCAAGACGGCCTTCTTTTGCAAAAGCATGAGCTCGTAGACGGTATGGGCACCAGACCGGCTAACAATGATCGAGGCTGAGCGAATATAAGTGGCCGCATCGGCCTCAAAAAAGTAAGGAGCAAAAAGATAGCGACTCCCATCCTGACCCAATCTCTCTTTTAGCCTTCTGGCTCGATCAATGTCCTTAGTTAGAGAGTTGGAACCGGTTTGATGAACGACGGTAAACTTTTTTACCAGCTGGGGAATAATTGGAAATAAAGCCTGATTGATCAGGTGAGAGCCTTGCTTACCACAGGTAATGTAGAGAAGCTTGGGGCTATATTTTTGGGTGAACTTTTTGTTTAGTAGTTCTTTTCGAATGGGTAAACCCACCACCTCCGACTTGGCTTGAGGATAGTTTTTTAGAGAGGTGGGGTGAGTCAGGAGAATTTTTTTGACAAAGGGGGCAATGGCCTTGTTGGCCCAGCCAGCGATGACCGTCTGCTCGTGAGTTAGAGAAGGAATACGGAGCAGCCAGGCGGAGATGACGACGGGGACGGCCAGATAGCCGCCAGAGGAGTAGATGAGCTGAGGGCGATAGGAAAGTAGGTAAACAAAGGCTTGCAGAAAGCCAAAAGCGATTTTAAACCACTCCAAAGGATCGGCTTTGTGGTAAAACTTGCCGGCTTTGAGCTCCAAAAACTTAATTTGGGCTCGAATGATCTCCTGATACTCAGCCGAGAGGCTTTTTTCTCCCTTGGAGGTAAATTTGTGCCCGATCCAGATGATCTGGTAGCCTTCCTTGCGGAGAGCTTGAGCGACGACAAGCGAGCTGTTATGATGGCCGCCGGTGAAGATGATGAGTTTTTTCATGTTCGTTTGGCGATGTTGATAAGGAGGCCTAGAGCTAGAAAGTTAGTCACCAGAGAGGATCCTCCGTAAGAGATAAAAGGTAGTGGAACACCGGTAAGAGGAATGATGGCCACCATGGCGCTAAGGTTTACCAATATTTGTATCAAAAATAGTAACGAAATACCACTAGCCAATAGTTTATCAAACTTATCTTCAACACCGGTGGCCACTTTGAGAGAGAACATGAGTAGACCAGCCAGTAACAAGATGAGAATAGTACTGCCAAAAAAACCAAATTCCTCGGCAATGATTACAAAAATTGAGTCGGTAGTGGCTTCGGGTAAGTAAGCGTATTTTTGACGGGACATGCCGAGACCGACGCCGTAGAGGCCCCCTGACCCTAGGCCATAGAGAACCTGATTGATGTGATACGAAGTCCCCAGAGGATCTTGGGTCGGATCGGCAAAAGTGCGAACTCGGTTGAGACGATAAGGTGACGAGACAATTAAGACACTAGTCGCCAAGGTAATAAGCAAACAAAAAATAAACATTTCTTTGATCTTGGCTCCGGACAAGTAGTAGATCATAAAAGCTAGGCCCACGGTGATAATGGCGGTACCTAGATCCGGCTGGAGCATGATTAAGCCAATGTTAAAAGCGATTAGACCCAAGAAGTGCTTAAACTCCTGGTAAGTGCTGAGCCACTTAGCCAGATAGATGGCGAGAGTGATTTTTAGCAACTCAGAGGGTTGGAAAACGATCGGTCCGAGGATCAGCCACCTTCTGGCACCCAGTAATTTGGAACCCACTCCTGGGATGAGGACTAAAAACATGAGGAGCAAGGACAAACCATAAATACTGGTGGCGTTTTTTTTGATCCAGGCTATGGGTATCTGGGCAACGATGAGGGTGATTATAAGGCCTAGTCCCAGCCAGAGAGACTGTTGTTTAACGTAGTGAAACTTGTCTCCAAAAGTCCGATAGGCGTCGATAACCGAGGCGTCGTAGATCGCTATCAGGCCAAAACAAGCAACCAAGATGCCAGAAAAAAGAATCGACAGGGAGAGACGGCGAGAAGAAAGACTGTGCTTCATGTTAAATTAGGGCTAGCCAGATACCAAAGACCACGAGCATGATACCCACGAGCCAAGCTCTTTGCACAATTTTGGGTTCTGACCAGCCAATTTTCAGGAAAAAATAGTGAAGAGGAGCAATCGGAAAAAGGCGATGGTGGAAGATCTTAACCCAGAGTATCTGGAGTAAACTACTAAAACCGTCCACCAAAAATGGCAGTCCGATGATCATGAGAGCGACAACTTTGCCGGTGAGAATGCCCACGGTCGCAAAGGTGGCGCCAAAGGCTAATGCTCCCACGTCTCCCAGAAATAGACGAGCTGGAAAAACATTAAAGTAGAGAAAAGCGATTAGTCCGCCAAGCCAAAGAGCGATAAAGATGGAGAGAGGGGTATCCAGAACCGAGGTGGAGAGTATGAGAAAACCAAACAAGGAGATCATGAGAAGACCGGAGGCCAAGCCATCCATACCGTCGGTGATGTTGATGGCGTTGGCGAAGGCCACTACCAAAAAAGCAGCCACGGGAATAAACCAGATACCAAAATGGATAATACCCCAAAAAGGAATGTGGATGATGTCGATTCCAAGATTGACGTACATCATGGAGCCAATAATCAGACCGAGAACTGTTTGAATCATAAACTTAAAGCCAGTTTTTAAGCCGGTATAGCCTTCCTGTCGGTCCATCTCAAAAAATTTGATGACGTCGTCGTAGAGACCCAGAAGACCAAAAGAGATAAAGGTAAAAAAGATAATGTTGATTTCATCGTTAATGGGATAAACATGGGTAATCTCAAAACCCAGGTACTTCATGACAGGCAGACATAGTGAAAAAATCAAGCTAGTGATAACCAAGATTAGCAAGCCACCACCTTCGGGAGTACGAGCCTTGGAACGAATATGAGTGGAAGCTTCGTCAACTTTTTCCTTGGAGATAGCGGAACGATTTTTGAAAAATTTAAGATGATAAAGAAAGTTGATGAAAGGGACGATGGAAAAGGCATGGACAATGAAAGATAAAATTAAAATGCCCAGTAGGATGTCCATATTAAGAAAGTCCGAGTGCTATTTTGGGTAAAAAAATCAGGAGACCGATAGCCACCGCCAAAACGGCCGAGACTAAGACCAGTCCGGCCGAGACATCCTTAGCTCTTTTGGCATCTTCACGACGCTCAAGAGTGATGAGATCAACCATGGACTCAATGGAGGTATTTACCATCTCGGCCACCAAGACCATGTTGATAGTGAAGATGATTACTAGCCACTCAAAAGTACTAATCTGGTAATAAAGACCCAGTAAAATAACCAGGACAGTCGCTATAAGATGAAAGCGGAAGTTTGGCTGAGACTTGATGGTGTAGAGAAAGCCTTCATAGGCATGGCGAAAAGAGACTCGATGAACTCTTAGTCTATTAAGCATGGCTTTATTTTAATCTTTTTCCGTCCTTATAGCAAAAGCTGTTTTGCCAAAGCAAACCAGAGAGGGGCGGCAGTTTCCGAGCCCCAAGGAGAGGTTTGAGGCTCTCTTAGGGTGACTAGCATGGTGTAACGAGGGTCTTCTGCCGGGAAGAAGCCTATAAAGCTGGCAATGGTCTTTTCGGCATCGTAGTGCCCTTGGATGGGAATTTGGGCCGTACCTGTTTTACCAGCCACCGAGAGGCCAGCAGGTTTGGCCCACTTAGCCTCCCCACTCTCAACCGCTTGAATCATGATCTGGGTAATTTGAGAAGTGGCTTCGGGGCTTAAAACCTCCCTGGCTTCTGAAACGGCATCACTAACCAGAGTGGGGGCGACGTAGTAGCCTCGATTGGCAATGGTGTTGATAGCTGAGACTAGCTGAAGTGGGGTCACAGCTATCCCCTGTCCGAAGGAGTTGGTAGCTAGATCAATCTCACCGTACTCAGCCAGCTCTCTAATCGAGCCAGAAACCTCTTCTTGAAGCTGAATTTTGGTTTTTTGGCCAAGGCCATACAACTTGAGATATTGGGCAAATTTTTCCGGTCCTAGCTGGCGAGCGACAAAGACCATGCCGGTGTTGTCCGAGTGGACGATGACCTCGGTCATGGTGCTTTGGGGGTGATACTGCTCGTCCCAGGTTCTAATGGTGTAACTGCCGATGTTGATAGGGCCGGAGCAGATATCGCAGCGAGTTTCTGGAGTAACCACTTTTTCGTTGAGAGCGGCGGCCATGATCAGAGGCTTAAAGACGGAGCCCGGCTCAAAGAGATCGGCGACGGCGGGATTTCGATAATCCTGATTGTTAAACTCCGAAAATTGACCCGGATCGTAGTTTGGAAAAGCGGCCATGGCTTTTATCTGACCAGTCTGGGACTCCATAATGATGATGTTGCCGGAAACTGCTTGATACTTTTGCAGGCCATCTTTGAGTAGTCTTTCCGAGAGATACTGCATTCTTTTATCGAGAGTGGTGTGAATCGACTTACCTTCTATGGAGTGAAGAAACTGGTAGTTGCCGATCAGGATGGGGTTTCCTTGAGCATCTTTTTCGGTTCGAACTCGACCCTCTCTACCTTTTAAAAGACGATCAAAATAACCCTCGAGACCAAAGTAGCCCTGCTCCTGGCCGGCCGCGTCCTGACCAACAAAACCCAGGACCTGACCAGCCACACTGGCATCCGGATAGTATCTGACAAACTCATCTTCAAAACCCAAACCAGTAATTTTTTGAGCTTCGATTTTTACTTTTTCCTCTTCAGTGAGGTAGTGTTTGAGAGAGATCCAGTTGGAGTCCAGGGAGAGCCGGCCATGAAGGTGATCTCTCATCTCAGCTTCGGAGGAAGCGTCTTTATCAAACTCCAGAGTGGTAAGTAGATTTTCCAGAAGATCGTTGGTGGAGATCGTTAGCTGTGGTTTGTAGACAAACAGATGGTAGAGATTTTTGGTCCCGGCCAAGACGCTACCTTCCGAGTCCAGAATATCACCTCTTTTGGCTTTTAGAATATTGACCGTCTCGTGTTGGCGACTGGCTTTTGTCTGGAGTTCTGGCCCACGTAAGACCATCCAGTAAAAGAGTCTGCCAATGAGGACCAAAAAGATGAAGGGGATGAGAAGGGTGATTACCCTAAGACGAGTGCTGGTAACCCCGAATGTTTTTAGCATGAGTTATCTGGAAGCAAAGGTCGGGGGGGCTTGGACAAAGACGATACTCTTGACTCTGACAAAGCCGTTCTGGGTGGCCGTTTCCTCGAGCCCTCTAAGCCTAGCTGCCTCCTCAATCTTAACAGAGAGACGATGATTTTCTTTTTCCAGCTTTAAGGTATTGGTCTCGGACTCACTAACGGCAAAACCTTGAGTGGCCAGCATGTTGGTACTGACCAGATTAACGACAGTGAGAGACAACAGCAAAAAAGCCGTGACGGTAAAGACGGTTTGGTAGTTAAGTAATTTTTTTAGCGAGTCTAAGTTTGGCACTGCGAGTTCTTTGACTGATTGATAATTCTTTGGTCGAAGGTTCGATAGGTTTTTTATTAATAGCGTAGAGAATCTTTTTTGCCTCCATCTCGGTGATGAAGTCTTTGACTAATTTGTCTTCTCCGGAATGAAAACTAATGACACCTAGGAGACCGTTCGGACTAAGAAGAGGCGGAATCTGGGATAACAACAGCCGGATATTTTCTCTTTCAAGATTGACTACCATACGGAGAGCCATAAAGACTTGGGTGGCCGGATGAATTCGACCTGGGAAACGAGCTTTTTTGACTCGGCTGACCAGAGCGGACAGCTGCTGGGTAGTGGTAATGGGTGACAATTGTCGTTGTTTGACGATGACCCTGGCTAATGGCTTGGCAAATGGCTCATCGGCGAGGGCCAAGAGATCGGCTAGTTCTCCTTCATTTAAGACGGCCAAGAGATCGGCGGCGGTGACACCTAAATTTTTATCCAACCTCATATCGAGTGGCTCATCTAGCAAAAAGCTAAAACCTCGTCCGGGTGAAAGAACTTGAAACTGAGAAGGTCCCAGATCGGCGATAAGCCCATCAATCTGCGGTAGGGATAGTTTTTGAACTAGACTACTAAGGTGAATGAAGTTACTGCGGATGATAATCCAGGAAAAGTCTTGGGGAACTGAGCCGATAAATGTTTCCGGGTCGATCACGAGGGGTGTAAATTGAGGAGAGATAAAGCCGATGGCCCGCTCGATGGCTTCAGGATCGATCTCCAATGAGACTACTCGACAGCCGGCCAAAAGAGCTTCTTCGGTGTGTCCCCCATCGCCCAAGGTTAGATCAAAAAAGACAAAGCTTGGTTTAAAACCATAGTGGCCTGAGAGCTCGTTTTTGAAGGCTGAGAAGTGCCTGGCTATTGAGGAGTTCATATGTCTAGTGAGTCAAGAGACTGACTGCCTTCATTAATTTTCTGCGCTATTAAGTCAAGGTGCTGGTGGTAGAGGTCGCGATCCCAGATTTCAATTCTGGTCAGGGAGCCGGCGACGACCACTTGCTTTTTTAGATTGGCTTGTTGCCTGAGATAGTCTGGTATCAGGGTTCTCCCCTGGCTGTCGAGGTTTAGATCGACCGCTGATTGGATTAAGAGACGCGTCAAATTTCGCGCGCTTTGGTTGGTTAGAGACAGGGAGGCCAGCTTTTTGGAAAACTTCTGCCAGTATGAGGCTGGGAAAAGAAACAGACAGCCATCCAGCCCCCAAGTGATGACTCCACCGGATGCGAGTCCCTCCCTGAAGGTTTGGGGTATGGCCAAGCGTCCCTTGGCTTCGATCGAATGGTAGTAGCGTCCAGTAAACATAGTTCATAGGCAGGCCTTGTGGTATTTATAGGTTATTTCACCACTTGTCACCACTTTTCAGTATGATACAAAATATATAAATGTCAAGGGTCTGTTTAGCCACAAAAATACCTGTGTAAAGGGAATGTGAAAAGAAGAATCAAATGGTAAAAAATAGTATTATTATTTTGTGAATGACAACCTGCCTGCAAGAAAGTCAATTAGATTGGGTGGTTATGATTATTCTGGTGAGGGAATGTATTTTGTGACGATTTGTACGCAGGACAGAAAATGTTTGTTTGGGAAAATTATGAATGGGTCCATGACGTTAAACAATATAGGTATCGTTGTCAAAGATGTATGGATGGCCTTGCCCAAACGATTTTCGAATATCAATATGGTCGAAATAACTGTTATGCCAAATCATATCCATGGGTTAATTACCGTAGGGGCACCCCTTGCGGGTGCCCGCATAAATGACAATCGTGTCGACAATTTTCGGGCAACCGCAAGGGTTGCCCCTACACATATTGGAAACATTATTGGAGCATACAAATCATTGGTTTATGATTTATGTTTAAAAACAGAGATCCCAAGGAATAATTTTTTGGGAAAATTATGGCAACGAAATTATTACGAACATATTGTCCGCGACGAGAAGGATTTGGAACGCATCCGCGAATACATCGAGAATAATCCAAGCAATTGGAGCGAAGACGAATTATTTGTATAAGACGATGGGGCCGAGAAGGTAGAGAGTTAGAGATTCTTGAGTCCCCTTTTCGTCATCGCGGGTGATGTCTGCTTTCATCGACCAAGGCTTTTGATTGAGAGCGATAGTCACTGTACTATCTTTTTGGAGTACTTTTAAGGGCTGGTAAGCGGTGCCGTCGTAGATAGCGGCGCTCGTCACCCCAGCTTGATTAATGGTCATAGTACCGGTAATTAGTTTGTCGCTCGTCGCGGAGATCACCACCGGGTACAAAAGAGTCTCCTGGGTCACCGGCATTGGCAGTCCGAAGGAGTTCATCATAATCATGTTTTCTTTAGCAGATAGCTTGGATGGTTCGAAGGAAACCTTGCCGTCTGGAAAGTTTTTCTGGCCCGTGAGGAAGACAAAGTCTCCTTTGAGAAGATGGGTAACATCCTGACCGGCAAAGGTGAGTTTTAGTTTTTCGGTACCGGACTTGAGATCGGTATCAAAAGTACACTTACCGCCAGTAGAGCAACTGCCTAAGATCATCGCTTTGATATAGGGACTGGCAATGGGTGACTCAATCGAAGCCCGGGCACCTTTGAGAAGATCGCCGGACTGATACTCCAGGTCTAGTGAAGCGGTCTGAGCTTTGTCGGCGCCAATGGTGACGAAGGTAAAGAGACGATTGGTAACGTGAGGCACCAAAACGGTAAAGGGTCGGTCGGAAAGCGGAAGCTCGTTTATAAGGATCTTGGTGGTTAAAGGAGATTGTTTTTTGACCGCGGCGTTTGGATCTTTTTTGGATCCTTTCACCAAAAAGAAAATGGCGGAAATAAGAATGACGAAGAGGACAGTACCTAAAATGTAAAGATTTTTGCGTTTCATAATGTAATTCTATCTTATTTCTTTGCTGATGATTTTGCGATTCATCATGGCTTCAAAATAGCCGGATAAAACATCGGTCTTGGGAGACTTGGGTGGTGGATAGCCCAGGTGACGCATAAAAAACAGACCAAATCGGCGACCCAGACGATTGGTCTCCTGAGAAGTTTGCGTCAGCTCCAAGCCTTCCAAAAAAGCTTTGAAGGATAGATAAATCTCTCGGTCTTCGACGTCCAAGGGCAAGGTGTTGGTCAAAATTTCGGCAAAAACAAGAGAGAGGCCGACTTTGGCGAAGTCTTTTTTTAGACCGGGAAAGTAGACCGAGGACTCGACTTGATTAAGGTAGCGGGGATTGTCTCCCCGACCGACACTAAATCTAACTAGATTAAATAGATCCAGATGAGGCGCTTTTCGCGACGTAAGCCGACGAGCGCCTCTGGCGACAAAACTACCCAAACCATGGTTTTCGGAGATGATTAAAATATATTTATCGGCTTCGCCGGAGTCGACAGAGCGTATTACGATACCGTTGTCCGTGTAAGTTTGACCCACAGCTAGTTTAAAATCAATTCTTGGTCTTGATCAAGATCTAGCGTTAGCTGATTGCCATTTAGAGTGATGGTGTGTTTGATACTCGGTAGTCCGGGCTGTTTTTGAATTAACAGTTTGTAAGTCGATAGATCTAAGGGGGGGAGCTCGTACTTGAAAACGATCTTACTTTGAGACTCCGGCCTCATGGTGAAGAAGGCTTCAAAAACGGTTTTTCCTAGATCTTCGGAAACCTGCTCTTTGACCTCCGAGCCGACCACAGAAAGGAGTTTGGAGCCTTGGGGTACCAGGAGCCGGACATAGTCACGGTAAACACCGTTGAGACAAAGGGCACCAGACTCCAAGTTGCAGTTGCTACCCTTGCGGGGATTGCTATAGCTAAGGGAAACGGTTTTGGTGACTGTGTTGCCAGCCATCTCAATTTCTTGATCGACTTCTCGGGTAATGTACATATCGGATTTGGCACCACCGAGATTGGCGTCGTTCACGTAAAGATAGTCAAAGTCATAGGGCTGAACTCGACCGGCGGCGTTAAAATCCTCGGCTACAAGCTGAGTTTTGTCTTCCATAAAGTAGAAGAGGAGATGTTTTTGCTTAATAGAGTCCAAAAAGACGTTAATTAGCTTAGGCCAGGTATGTTTGGGAGAACCCATGGCGTTGGCCATCATAGAGTGCATCAGAGGTCCCAGCACGGCCTTGCGAGCGACTCTGGTACCGGCAACTGGACGATCGGCAATTTGTTCTAGAGCATAGACTACCTGAGGGCAGTCACAAGCGGGGTCGTTTTCGGCGCTAAAGTTCCCCCAGCCACCAACTCCGATAGAACCAATGATTTTAAGAATTTCTACCGGAAAACGAGTGTCGATCGCGATAATGCCGTCTGGCTTGGGAAATCCGGGAATTTCTCGATAGTACTGGTAAAAAAGATCCATAGAAACTTTGTAGTCCGGAGACATATTGGAGTTGCGGAGGTTGAGATAAGTTTCGTTTAAATACTTCTTGATGGCCTCATGAGCGGGGACCTTTTTATTAAAACGAGAGTCGAGGTCGTAGATGTCGTATGACGATAGCGGCTCGATCTTACCGTTGGTAACTCTCAAAAAGGCGTAGGCAGTCATAAAGCCTCCAGTAGGCCGAAGCTCGGCATCGTTCTGGAAAAGAATCATGTAGGTTTTGGCAGTGGGGTTGCCAAGCAGATCGGGCAAGAGCTTGATTAGTGGCTTGGCTTGCGAGAGAAGCTCGGAAGACTCACCAACGGCTGATTTAATGGCCACAATTTTACTGCGGATGTTTTTCCCGGCCAAAGTTTGGGGGTAGCGCTGTTCGTCTATCTGATCGAGTTCTTTTTTGGCTTCGTTCATGTCGAGCTCGATTTTTTCCAGATCCGGACTGATCTTGTCGAGAGTCTGAGCTATAAAAACAATACGGTCCTCGATGGATTGAGCTTTGGGCTGACCAGAGGGGGTGGCTTGGTTGGTTTTAAAGCCAAGAAGGTCGGCGTAAGGCTCGATAGAGATGATGAGAGACTCGACCGATCTAGCTAGGAACTTGGAGGCGTTTAGAGCGTGCTGACCATCTTGAGGATAGCGACCGATAAAAGGAATGGCTTTGGTCCAGTTAATTTTTTGGTACTTGGTGTCTAGGTCCGCAATTTCTTTTCTAAGAGTCTGGGACTCCTGCTTGGCTGAGATTAGATCCTGAGCTTGAAAAGCGGTTGAGAGAGTAGCGGTGGTGTTTTGCAGAGCTTGAATATCGGGCGTCAGGGACCTGGCCACAATGTAACCATAGGTAGCGGTAGCCACCAAAAGGAGAATTAGAACCAGCAAGGGCAGAAGAACATAAAGAAGCTTTTTATTCATAAATTTTATTTTCACCATTTACTTATCATAGCAAACGGAGTTTTGAGAATAATGTAAAGGTCGTAAAGAATGGAGTGCCGTCTGGCATAGTCGGCGTCGATAGCCACCCGCTGGTTCCAGGGAATTTCGTTTCGACCAGACACTTGCCAAGGACCGGTGATACCGGGCTTGACGGAGAGACTTTCTTTAATTAGCTTGGATATTTTAGGACCATACCTTTCCCGAGCGTCCTCGAGCTCTGGCTGAACATAAGCGCGCGGACCCACCAGACTCATCTCCCCTCTTAAGACATTGAGAACCTGGGGCATTTCGTCAATGCTGGTTTGGCGAAGAATTTTGCCTAGCTTGGTAATGCGAGGGTCTTCGTCTAATTCTAGCTTCCAGCCACTTCTTTTGTATTTCTCGTATAGTTCCGGATTGTGCTCCCAAAACTCAACGGCGTGAACCACACCCCCATTAATTTCAAACATCTTCATGGATCTAAATTTGTACATCCCAAAAATCAGACCGTTTCGACCAACTCTCTCGGGTTGGTAAAATATGGGACCTGGTGAGTCAAGCTTGAGGAGAAGGGGGATGATAATCCAGATAGGTAAGAATAAAATACCGAGAATGAGGGCTGCAACGATGTCTATCAAGCGCTTAATAAGGTCGTATAGCATAAAGGTGATTTTATTTTAACCCATCTTTGTTACATTTACCGTCTATAATGGGCAAAAAAAGAAACTAGTGGTAATGTGGGACGGGTGGTAGAGAAGATTAACGCCGGAGACGTTTAACTTCATTTTTAAACTCGGCAGAGAAAGTGGAAAAACGGAAACGAGCGGCATTTGCACGTAAATCTCTCTGTTTAAAGAAGTAGGGGGTAAATTTCTCAATAGCTGAAATCAAAGAAATAGCTGTTTGCTCCGGGAAAAAGAGGCCTGTTTGGCCATCAATAATAGTCTCTAAAGCCCCTCCCTTACCATAAGCGATGACAGGAGTGCCAAGAGCCTGGGCTTCGAGAGGAACCAGTCCAAAATCCTCTTCCTGGGGAAAGATGACGGCCTTGGCCTCGCGGTAGTACTTAATCAATCGTTCATCGGAAACTTCTTCAGCAAAGGAAATATTTGAACCGGCCATTTGTTTGAGTTTTTTCAGCTCACTACCCGTACCGACGACTACTAAAGGAAGTTTTAATAGATTGAAAGCCGAGATGGCTAGGTCAACTCTTTTATAAGGGACTAATCTGGAAACTATAAGAAAATGTTTTCGTTTATCAAAAGGAATTGGCTTTTTTGAGTAAAACTTATCCTCGATAGAGGGGTAGACAACAGTCGATTCTCTTTTGTAGTATTTTTTTACTCGTTTTTGGACTTCCTGGGAAATAGCCAAATAATAGTCTGGTCTGGTAGAGGTGATTAGATCTAGTTGGGCAAAGTATTTTTTTAAAAAGGTCGGCAACCACTTCATTTTTCTGTCCCCGGCGTAATGAGAGATGCCACTCCAGAAGTAGCGAGTGGGAGTTAGACAGTAGCAAAGGTGCAGCTGATGGGGCTTGGTAATGACGCTTTTGGCATCGCTACTGGTGAGACTAATAACCAGATCAAACGGCGAGAGATTGAGTGTCTCAAAGGCCAAAGGAGCCACTGGAGCGAGCCACTCATGTCGCGATCTCAAAAAAGGAAGGCTGTTGAGAAAGGTTGGCATAATCCTGAGGCCTTTGGCCCACTCTGAGGTCTGGGGTTCGTGAACCAGGGTGTAGATGGGTGCCGAGGGATAAAGCCGATGGAGAGCCAGTAATAGTCGTTCGGCTCCACCAAATTTGTTTAGACGATCGTAGACCAGAGCGACTTTCATTTTTGAGTTTGCTGGTAAACGGCAATGGTTTTTCTGGCCATCTTTTCCCAGGAATATTTTTTGGCTTGGCGGAAACCATTAGCGATAAGCTCCTCCCTAAGATGTGAGTCGGCAATTATTCTGTCCAAACAGCCGACTAATTCACTTAGACTGTCTGGATTAAAAAACATGGCGGCCTCACTATAAACCTCCGGCAAACAGCTGGTGTTGCTGGCGATGACTGGTAGGCCAACAGCCATGGCCTCCAGGCCGGTCAGGCCGAAACCTTCCATCCGACTGGGGTGAACCAAGGCCAAAGCCAGGCTATAAAGCTTTGAAACATCCTCGTCTTCAACAAAGCCAAGCATCTTGACCCAGCGATCGAGTTTTTGAATAATAATTTTTTGATTAGTACGTTCCCAAAAAACGGATCTAGAGCAGATCAGCACCAGCTCGAGATCGACTTCTCTGAGCCGATTGTGTCTGGCCACGGCTTCGATTAATAGATCTACATTTTTGTGAGGATAGAGACTGCCGGTATAGACAATAAAGGGCTGAGTCAGCCCGAATCGTGCTAGAAGAGTTTTTTTGTCCGCAGCCGAGAGGGACTTAGGCCGAAGACTGCCGGAAACCGCTTCGTAAGTGACGGTTATTTTGTCGCGAGAAACTTTGAGTCGCTTGGCCACATCGTCTTTGACAAAGTTGGATGGGACCAAGATTGCCTGAGCGCGCTTGGCGATTAAACTGGTCAAAAAAAGATAACCTAGTCTCTTGATTAGGTACATAAGGGGTTGTCTGGTGGTAGTAGTCATGCCGGTAGAGTCATGTTTAATGAGGTCATGGATGGTGAGGACATACCGACCGAGGTAAAGTAAGGGAGCATTGAAATGAGGAATGTGAAGAAGGTCTAGTTTTTCTCTTTGGAAAATCCACGGCAAGAGTAGCTGCTCAGCCAAGCTATAGATGGGAATATTACAAACGACCACCTTAACTCTTTGGCGATTTTTGAATTCTTCTGCGTGGTTCTTGGTCAGGAACAGAACGTATTTATTCTTGGTGTCGGCTTTTAGAACGGTTTCGACTAATTTTAAAACATAGCGGCCGAGACCGGCGTGCTCCAAACCATAAAGACGAGCATCAATACCGATTCTCATCGGATAAATTTGTGTTTTAAGACTCTCATGTTGCCAACCAAAGTCATACCGGCTATTACCAAAGCGGTTAATAAAAAGGGGTACTTTTTTTGGTAATACTTTCGATAAAAAATTCGCCAGGCGTCGGTAGAAGCTCGAGCCACTTTAATTCGATTGGCCCGAGTGGAGGCGGCGGTCCGAGCATTTTCTTTGCGAAGGCCAGAGGAGGCTCCTCTGAGATGAAGAGTGCTAACTTTGGGATAATAGATGATTTTGTAACCAGCCTGATTGAGACGGAAACAAAGATCGATGTCCTCGCCATAGAAAAAATAGGCTTCATCCCACTGGCCAATTTGCTGAAATATCTTGGTAGGCATCATGAGCCAGCTACCGGCGGCCACCGGAATTTGATGGACTTGGTTTAGCTTGCGAAAACCCAGGTGGTAGCGATTGAAAAAGACGGATTTGGGAAAAAGAGCCGATAGCCCGGAAAACTTAGTGATCGCCGTCCAAGGTGTCGGAAAGCCTCGGTGATTATCGTAGTCTAGACTGCCGTCCCGGAGAAAGAGCTTGATAGTGACGGCGCCAACTTTGGGGTGCGACTTAAGGTACTTGAGAGGCTTGACGAGAGCAAGGGGCTTAAGGAGAGTGTCGCTGTTGAGAAACAAAAGGTGCTTAGCGTCGGAAGCGCGGACACCTCGATTATTAGCTTTGGCAAAGCCAAGATTTTTGGAGCTAGCTATCACGATCAGCTCGGGGTGCTTTTTCTTCAGTCTTTTGAGCATGACCAAGCTATCGTCTTTGGAAGCATTGTCGACCACCACTATCTGTAAGCCACCACTGGGCTTGGCGGCACTAAAAACCGAGTTTAAACAGTTTTCGGTAAGCTCTCTCGTGTTGTAACTTACGATGATGATGGCCAGATCAAATTTATTTTTTTTCATTTTTTCCAAGTTTGGTATATAGATTGTCTAAGCTGGTGGCGATAATGCGCCAATCAAAGTGATCTTCGACGTGCTTCCTGGTGGCCAGGGCTAGAGTTCTGGCCAGACTGGGAGATTTTATCACCTTAACCAGTAAATCGGCCATTTGACGAGGCGTGTTGCCGATTAAAACGTGTTGTTTATCGAGAACCTTAAGACCTTCAACTCCAACTTGGGTAGAGACAATCGGTAGCTGGCTGGCCATAGCGGCCAAGTTTTTGAGGCGAGTCCCTCCCGGCCCTTTGATAGTAGAGGCAAAGACGGTAGCATCGTGCCAGGCCGCGACCAAAGACTCGGAGTCGTCCTCCGGAACTGACTTAACCACGATAGATGGATCATTGATGGCCAGAATGTCCGGGGGGACGTGCTGGCCAATAATCCAAAGTTGGGCATTCTTGATTTTTTGACGAACTAGAGGAAAGACTTTTTCGATTAAGAGATGAGCGGCTTCGACGTTTTGGAGCCACTTAAAATTGCTAATTTGCAAAACAGCTTTCTGCGGTGTGTCCCAGTTGGTTTTTTTTCGAAACAAATCAAGATTGACACCGTTGGGAACAATTTTAACCGAGATATCGGGCTCAAGTCTAAGCATCTCTTTTTTGTCGGCTTCGGAAACGGCTACTACCTGAGTAGCTCGGCGCCAGAAGTAGCGCTCGGAGTACTTCATTTTTTCGACGTCGATTTGCAGTAGAGGACGCAAAAATTTGGGAGCCGTTTCGTGGACATAGTGCTGATAGACCAGGTACTCAATGGTTTGGTCGACCAAGATAATGGGAAGATCGGTCTTGGGAATACTGGGCATCACGTAGAAGGTCTCGGCGTGAACTAGGTCGTAGTGGCCGGTCTCCAGCTCTCGGGTAACGGCTTCTCGAACTCCAGGAGCAAAGTTTCTGACAATGAGAAACGGATTGAACGAGAAACCGGTTTTGAGAATATTTTTGAGAGTCCAAGGAGTGGCACTACGCTGGAAAGTCATTACTTTTTGACAGTACTTCAGAAGATGTTTAACATTTTTATTTTCTTGAGGATCCTTGATCAAAGACACTAAAGTAATTTGGTGTTTTTTAGAGAGATGCTTAAGGAGATTTTGGGTTCTTATCTGCCCACCAGAAGAGTCGGGATAAGGCAGATATGGGGTGAGCATGAGGATCTTCATCTACTTACTGAGTTTGATAATGATAAAGCGGTCATTTTTTTCAACCAGAGTGTACTTCTTTTCCAAATTTCTGGCCTCGTCATCATAACTGACCGAAACATAGTAAGTAGCACCCTTGAGCATTTTGTCTTCGATGTCATAGCCAATGGGCCAGCCTGGCCGATGAGTTTGGTAGAGAAAAGCGGTGTCTCCGTTATATGGAGCAATCACTTTGGCGTCTGGAGGGGCTAGACGATCGACGGCCATACCGGCTTCGACAATGGGCCAGTTGTTGACTTGGTACCAGCCCTTAACATCGTACCAGGACAGAGAGATCATCGAGATAAAGATGATGACTGTCATCAAAATAGTCAGGAAACGCGAGTAGGTGGTCTGAGAAAGGCTCAGCATCAGGGCGGTGCCTTTCGCCAAGAAGAAACAAATAAAGGGAATGATGATGGCTTGATAATAATCATGCTGGACATTGCCTCCGGCGACGACGGAAAAATAAAGGAGAATGCCGATTCCCCAAAGCCAGTAAGAAATCCCTTCATTCTTGGGCTTCGCTATCAAGCCAAGTGTCAGGAAACCGGTACCATAGACACCCAAAATAAGCTTACCGAGTCGCTCGCCAAAGAGCCATCTGAACCAAGCTGGCCGAAAGCGAATACCGGTGGAGTTTAAGAGCCAGTCGCTAGCCGGCACCCCTTGAGGGTAACTCAGGATATGTTTTCTCCACCAGATAAAAGGGTAGAAACCTAAAATACTAAAGAAAATTACGTCTAAAGTATTTATCTCCCCCTTGGCCCAAGACCGAAAGACGATGGCGGCGTGAGGTAGGGCAAAGAAAATCGCAAATGGCTTGACCAAAATGGCGACCGCAAATAGAAGCGAGCCAAAAAGAAGGTAAAGACGCTTTTTAAGATCTTGTGTTTCCGACATTTTGATGAGGAACCAGTAAGAAGCCAAAATGGAAACGATCATCAGCGGTTCGGGTAAGATGACTCGCGAGTAGTAAATACTAAAAGGTAGGACGGTCATAAATAAAGCGGCTAGCCAGCCGACAAAAAAGCCGGAGAGTTTTTCTCCGATCAAAAAGACTAAATAAATGGAGATCAAGGATAAGAAGACCGAAGTTAGTCGACCGGCCATATCGACTCCCCAAGCCGGATGAAGCTGATAAACCGAGTAGTGAAGCAGATTGTACAAAGGAAACTCGACCATCCGATAGCCGTGAGGATTATCCACGCCGGACTGGATATTGGAGTTGTCGTGATAAGTCGGGACCAAAAGATTGACTCCTTTCTCAATAAAGTTACGGCTGACCGAAGCGGTATCGGCTTGACGAAAGGAGTGCCAGTCGGCTACCGGATTATCAATTTTGTAGAGACGCAAGAAAAGGCCGAGAACTAAAAGACCGATAACCAGAACTTTTTTGATCATGTATTTTTGGTACTAAATGCTAAACCCATAAAAGCCCAGAAAAGAATGGCGATTTTACTCGACTCGAAGACGTCAATAAAAATAGCACTAGTGAGAAAGGCAACAAAGATACCCAAGGCTGAGACCAGAATGAGCCGATCCACCCCGGAAACTCGAGCCACTTGAGTGAAGAGAAATCGGCCTATGGCCAGTAAAAGAGCTAAGAGGGCCAAAAATCCCAGCAAGCCGGTCTCCCCTAAAGCTCTCAAGTAATCATTGTCGGTCGCCAAACTAATCGAAGAGTAACCCGTACCCAAAAAGGGATTTTTGTAAAAAGATCTCATAGCCCGAGGCCACTCGACGTCGACACGAATACTGGTAGATCGATCTTGCTGAATAGGCCGTAGTGCTTCCGGAGTGGGTGTGGGGTGGGGAGTGAGAGAAGGAGAGTTTTTGGTTATTGGTGCGAGGTTATTGGTGCGGGTGGCGGCAAAGGCTGGTGAAACAAAAACCCGGGAGGTTTCGACAGTGAAGACTTTAAAAATACTGCGAAAGCGATCTAAGTATTGTGGCGAAGTGGCAATAAAAGCCAGAATAACTCCGAAAAAAACCAGTCCCAAAAAATAGCGACGATAGTAAAAAGAGACAACCGCCACCGAAAGAATCAAACCGATGATAGAGATGCGCGAGCCGGCCTGCATAAATAGCCAGAGCAAGGCGATGAAGAAGCCGAGGAAGGGGAGGCGCTTGATCCAGCTAGAAAGAGAACTAGAGATAGCCACCAAAAAAGTCATCATCATTGTAAGGTAAATAGCCAGATCGTAGTGGCCGGCAAAAGTACTATTGAGAGTGACACCAGGCAGAAGAGTCATGGCAATACCCTTGCTGGACTCCGAGTCCATAGTGGAGATAACAGGAGCCTGAAAGTAGATTTGAGCTAGGCCGTACAAAAAGACGCCCAGAGCCGGTAAGATGGCCAGCTCCAGATAGTAGCGACGAGTATTCTTGTCTCCTGCGGCCCAGTAGACCAGGAAGAAGACCGATAAATACTCGAGCCTTCGGGCATAGTGAAGTATGACCAATAGTGGCTGAACGTTCTTGGTTATCAAAATGGCCGAAAGGCAGGAAACTAAACCCACCAAGAAGAAAACAGCGAACTGAAAGGTAATCTTAGGAAAGGAAATTTTCTTGACGACCAACAGCCGAAGGAAAAAGACCAGCCAGACCAAAGCAATGAGGAAGTCCTCGGCCCGAATGGCGACATAAGTAAAAGGCACCGTAAATAACGGGAACTTGGGGTAGAGCGGTATAAAAATCAAGACCGCCGCTAAGAGGTACTTAAAAAATGAATCCCAGAGCGTCTTGGTAGGCGCGTCGTGCTTTGTCATCTCCTTTGATTATCCCAAATATTAACAGCCGAAGCAATGAACCCTTCCAAAAAAAGAGTTTGATAAAGGGAAGTTGCCAGCGGGGTTCATGTTTGCGCCAGAAGTAGAGCATGTTTTTGATCTCCTCAGTAAGAGCCAAGTAAGACCCACCGGAGGCTCCCCCCAGGTGAATGATAGCCGGAGTGTTGGTATAAAAAGTTTGATGACCGATCTGAGCCAGGCGATAACAAAGCTCCATCTCTTCGGTGTACATAAAGATTTTTTGGTCAAAACCCCCAACCTTTTCAAAAAGATCTTTTTTTATGAGCATAAAAGCACCAGTGACCCAGTCCATTTTTTGATTTTTATCGTACCGACTTTGTTTGGGATGGAAAGAGGAAATTAGATTCCCGATCAAAGGTAGATCGTCGATAAATAATTGCCAAGCAAAGACATTGCCGAAAGTGGGGAAGTGGCCACCAGAAGGCTGAAAAGAGCGGTCGGCATTTAATAGGCGACAGGAGTAAGCTCCGACCTCCGGGTGTTTCCGAAGGATATCGACGGCTTCTTTCAGAGCGTTGTCAAAAATTAAAGTGTCGGAATTGAGGAAAAGCAGGTACTCTCCTTGGGCGTTTTTTACACCCAGGTTATTCCCCCGGCCAAAACCAATATTGGACTGAGCATCGACCAATTTCACTAATGGGTTTTTGGCGGCAAAGGCTTTGATCATCTCCAGTGATCCGTCGCTAGAGCCGGTAGAAACCACAATTATTTCGTATTCGATATCTTTAGTGAACTTCACAATAGAAGTTAAGCAATCACGCAGAATATCTCTAGTATTGTAAGAAATAGTAATGATGGAAAGCGTCGGTTTCATGACAAAGATTTTTTAAAGGAAAGATAGACTAATTGAGAAGTGGGGAAAAGGAGAGTCCAGATAAAAAGTCTGGCCCAGACGGCCGAGTCGACCGGCCGAAGAGTAATCTTGGCATCGTATGCAACACCGTGCAGTGAGATTTCGGTAATTTCTTTGGGGTCGACATTGGCATTTTCGGGAGCTTTCTTCGGTTCCCAGCCATTCACAAAGGTAGAGTTTCTGAGAGGATAAACAATTTCTTCCAGATAGTTACTTTTGGTCTGATCTCTCACTTTGGCAAAGGCTTCTTCGGGCGGGTAATTTAGACGATATGAGGGAATAGTAAAACCAAAAATCTTGAGCTGAGATTGGCTTTCAATATTTTGCAGCACTTCAGACCGGGTAAGATTGCTATAAAAACCTTTTTGATCCGGGTGCTGCCAAGTGTCCCCCTCTTCGTCCGACCGACCGGAGTCTCGAAGGTCCGGTAGCGCCGGAGTCGGTAGAGTCAGATATATTAGCCCAATCACAAAGATTAGTATGGCGACGGCGGTGATTTGTTTCATTGAAAAAGTCGGGGTCGACCTAATTGGTAAGTGAGAGCCTTTAAAGGTCTTTCACCGATCACTTTAGCCGGCACGCCTCCCACGATAGCACCAGCCGGAACATCTTTGGTGACCACGGCTCCGCCGGCCACGATAGCTCCTCGACCAATGTTAACGCCGGGCATGATGATGACCCGAGGGCCAATAAAACAGTAGTCGCCAATGGTGACCGGCTCTTCAAGAGCTTTGAAACTAGGGTCAGACAGATCGTGTTCGGAGTTGTAGATCATGACTTGAGAGGCAATATCAGTGTGAGAACCAATGGTTATTTTGGCCCGTCCATCAAGAAAAATATGGTCCCCAATAATACTGCCTGCGCCGATAACGATATTGGCCGGGTAGTAAAAACGGGCCCCCATATGAATGGTGGCTCGACGGCCCAGCTTGATACCGGCCAAACGATAAATGGAGTTTCGGACTAAATGGCTCGGGAGGTAGCCTACCAGCCAAAGAAGATAAAGCTCGATATCTAGCAGATAACTGGCAAACCGCCGAATAATTTTTGTGAGGGCCGAGAATAAAGAAAGCTGAGCCCCATCTTTGTCGACAAAGTAAACTCCCCCACTGGTTAGTTTAAGATTTAGGATAGTCATATCTCCTTTAGTATAGCCAATATTTTTTGAGCGGAGATATCCCAGTCAAATCTTTTGGCATTTTCTTTGCCTTCCTTGATGATTCTGGTCCGTTCTGAAAGAGACAGGGAGAGAACTTTTTTTAAAGCCTGGACAATACTGTCGACCGAGCGAGGATCTTCGATGTAGATGGCTGACTGACCCGAGACCTCAGGGAGGGAACTGACTCTGGAAACAACGACCGGAACTCCGACGGCTTGAGCCTCGACCACGGTCATACCAAAGCCTTCATAGAGACTGGGAAGCACCAAGGCACGACTGGCCTTGATCAGAGCAGGAATGTCCTCCTGAGAGACGTAGCCGGTGAAGATAACTCGATTTTCGAGACCGATTTTTTGAGCTTGTTCGAGAATCTGATCGTAAAGCCAGCCTCTTTTCCCGGCGATAACCAGCTTGAGACGAGTTTCTTTTAGCTTGCCTAGAGCCTCGATGAGACGACTGAGATTCTTTCTGGGCTGGAGAGTCCCCCAGTAAAGTAAAAAGCCGCCGTGAATACCGTATTTATTTCTGACAGCTATTTGCTGAGTTTTGGGGACTTTGCCGTGAAAAATACTTTTATCAAAAGAAGGATAGATAACTTCGACCTTGTGAGGATCGGTCTGATAAAGTCGGACAATCTCGTTTTTACTAAACTCAGAAATGGTAAAAACTTTTTGGGCCTTTTTAACTGAGATAGGTGTCCAGCGTTTGAGCTGATTGATGTCGTAACTAGTGAAGTACTCGGTACCAAAAAGCTCAAAGGACATATCCATGAGATAGATGGCACTTTTGACGGGAGAGAGAAAGGGAGCGTAATGGCTGGGAGAAAAAAGAACGTCGATCTTTGGCCGGCCATACCAAAGCCGCTTGGTCAGACTGGTAATGACCCAAGCCCTTGAGGCTCCAAAAATCTCATAGGTCAGCTTTTCTCCGGCTGGAGGCATGTCTGGTAAGGGACGCTCCTTCCCCAGAGCAATCAAGTGATCCCCTGCTTGAAGATTTTTCACCAGGTGGACAAAAATATGGTAAGCCACTTGATTGACCCCCACTCGTTGGGGAATATTGGCTTCGTTGATATCAAATCCGATGATCATATATTGAGGAGCTCTTGGTAAACCTTATAAGTATCCTCGGCCGCCGTTTTCCAAGAAAATTTTGAAGCCTGAGTGAGACTTTTTGGTCTTAACTGCGATCGGTTTTGGATAGCCTCTATTATACCAGCCGCGATCTCCTGAGGATCTCTGGGGTCAAACAAAACCCCGGCTTCGCCAACTACTTCCGGCAGGCTACTGACATTGGACACAGCCACGGGAGCCCCACAGGCCATGGCCTGGAGAGGCGGGAGCCCAAAGCCCTCGTAGAGACTGGGAAAGACAAAGACTTGACAGCCCGAGTACAAAGCAGGCATGTCGGCGTCCGGAATATATCCAGGTGTGATTACTCCCTCAGCTTTTGGTAGAGAACCGTCCTGACGAAGTCGTCCAGCGATGAGAAGTTTTAACCGAGGATAATCTCGACGGACTATCTCAAAGGCTTGGATCAAGGCCGCCTGGTTTTTACGCGGCTCAATAGTGGAGAGGGTAAAGAGATACTCATCGCCGGTTTGATAGTGTTTCTTGACCCTCTCGATCATTTCCGGTGGCTGGGGCCGATAACGCTCCTCCACTCCTTCGGGAATGACGATGATTTTCTCCTCGGGTACTCGCAAAATGGAGATCAGGTCCTTTTTGGTAGACTCACTGACGGCGATAATTTTGTTTGATTCCCGAATTACCCAAGCCAACTTCTTTTTGTGAGCATGGCGAATGGAGTCGGTGGTAGTTTGGGGATATTTAAAAGGAATCAGATCGTGAACAGTGGTAACCTTGGGGCAGTTAGCTGGGGGCTCGGTCCAGTCTGAGGTGTGAACCAGATCGACAGGGCCGGTAAAAGTTTCGACCGGAATTAGATGTAGCGAGTTCCAAATAAAGTCCATCAGAGTGGGCGGAAAGGGATAAATCTTGGGTAGGCCTTTTAATTTTTTAGCCAAAGTAGACAGCTCATGCCGACGACGAAGAGAGCCACCAAACAAAATAAATTGGTCTTCGGGGTGCTGCTTGATTAGATTGGCGACTAGATTTTTGGTATAGATGGAGACACCGGTGCCGTAGATGGCTTGAGTGATGTCGATAGCAATTTTCATAAAGGCCGGAACTCGTAAACTTGTCCCAAACCATTAAAATTATAGACCACTGTCTGCTTTAGACCAAACTTACTTAGAGAGTTGAGCCCTTTTCTCTCCGGATCGGTGAGGTCGGCCAGATAATCCAGGTAGTAAACCACTTCTCGGCCGGTCATTTTCTCCTCCAGGTCAGCTTTCACAAATGGTCTCTGCCGGTATGATTCCGTCTCCATAGGTAGGAAAATCGAGTCTGTCTCGTAGAAGTTTAAGGGAGCAAATTTGTAAGGAAAGGCGAGTAATACGAGACTTTTTTTGTCCGAGAGGAATTTTGCCAGACCCCGCCAGTCCTCTCGATGAAATTGGACATTAGCCCAGAAAAAGAGATTAAAAAACAAGAAAGTACCGCAGATCCAGGAGACCGTCCCCCAGTAAATCACTTTGGGAACAGACTCTATCCCGGTGGCCAGAAGAACCATCAAAAAAGGAAGGACAAAAAGAAAGCGCCAGTAGCCAAGAACGGGAGTTTTTAAACTTAAGAGAGTCCCAATAATTAAAGGGGTGAGGAAAGCCACCCAGATGGGTAAAGATTTTTTATTCTTGGCGGAGTAGCCGGCCAATACGGAAAAAATAAAGACTAATGATGTTCCCACTGGATAGTAAAGCATCTGGGGCTCAAAGGAAATCCGACCGAGGATAAACTTGAGAGGTATTAAGAATAAAGATTTAAAGGTAAGAGTGCCGGAAAGTGTTTGCCATCCCGGAAGGATACTACTCAGGTAGCTACCATTTTGGAGCTGGATCGAAAAAATAGGCCACCAGAATAAAAAGATAACTAGAGTAGGAAGCGTAATAAGCAAGACTGATTGGAAAGCATGCTTTGATTTATTAAAGAAAAGATAGATTGTTTGAGAAATAATATTGAAGACTGCACCATAGAAGGTAAAGAAGCTCAGAAAATTAAAGAATGAAGCCCAATAATAATTCTTTTTGAGAAGAGAGTGCCAGGAGAGGACTACCAATAAAGTAACGAGAGAGTACATACGCAGTTCCTGCGAGTAATAAATATGAAGCGGATTAAGCGCCAGAAAAACGGCTGAGAGAAGAGGCACGCGAGACTTATCTCCAAAAACTTCTCGGCAAAGGTAATACACAGCTGGGATGGTGGTGGTAGCCAGGAGTATAAACGGTAGACGAATCAACCAATCTGTATTCCCTGCCAGGGGTAGCCAGTAGTGTAATAAAGCATAAAAGATAGGTGGGTGGAAGTCCATCTTGATTCCTTCCAATAGCTGAGAAAGTGAAAGTCTAGCCATCATAATGGATGCTCCCTCATCCAACCAAAAGCTTTGATTGGATAGAATTAGTCTTGTGACTAGACCCAAGAGTGTAACCAGTAGTAGATACATACGTTAGATAGCCTTAATATGTCTTTTGACCATAAGTGTCAGATAATACACCGCTTGAAGATAACTGAGGAAGAGTCCCCGGAAACCGTCGAGAAAACCTAGCTTGTAAAAGTATCGCTTAAAGAAGTCACGAAGGAACCACCAGTTGGGAAAGTAATTTTTTTGCCGGACGGCTAAGTCAGAGTATTTATTGATCTTATCGATGAACTCCGAAATCGTTTCATAATTTTTGTGGATTAAAAAGCTTTTCAGTCGGCCGACTTTCTTGTCTGTCACGAATTCTTCGTGCACCAGACTTTTCCAGAGGCCTGCTCCTCGACGATAAAGCCAGATATGAGTGTCGTCCTTTGGACCCCAATCGGTATGAAAGACCGGGGCGCCCCAGATAATATTGAGCCGACTAAGGAAATGGGCGTCGAATCTATCGGACCGGATAGCCTCCAAAATCTCTGCACTCAGCTCCGACGAAATAGTGACATCGGCCTCGAGAGAGAGAATCCAGTCTCCCATCGCCACACTATCACCAAAGTTTCTGGTATCGGAATATGAGATAAAGGGATGTTGGACGACTTTGGCTCCAAACTTTCTGGCGATAGCAGTCGTCTTATCGGTGGAGCCGGAGTCGACAACGATGATTTCTTTGGCTAAGCCTTTTAGGGAAGACAAACAATCCGGTAAATCTTTTTCTTCATTTAGCGTGGGAACAATGACGGAGAGAGTCATAAGAGAATTATATCTGAGCAGTGTAATTAAGCGTAGTGAATTACACGCCTGATATAAGAGGAAGCGCAGAACGACATTTCGATAATAAATATTATCGAAGGGAGGACGAGCAAGCTCTTATATGTATCTGTAGTAAACTAGGCCTGTGATAAAGAAGCTGTCGATCATTATGCCGGTTTACAACGAAGAGAAGTTTATCGTGCAGGCCGTCCGAAAAGTTATGAAGGTAAAT
>JAGVOE010000020.1 GCA_020052895.1 Candidatus Woesebacteria bacterium | reverse complement strand
CTCTTCCGATCTATATTGTCGAGAACAAATCGATTGACATCGATCCGGAAAAAGCAAAGGTAATTAAGAAAGCTTTTGAGTTATTTGCTGACGGGAAAACATCCTATGCAGGTATAACGCGGTTCTTGTTTGATAACGGAATACAGTCGGGCAAAGGGAAGCCTCTCAAGATAGACAAAATCTCCCAAATGTTTAGGAAAAAATTCTACATCGGCACCATGGAATTTAATGGGGAGGAGTTTCCGGCTTCCCACCCGACATTCATCAGCAAACAACTTTTTGAGAAAGTACAAGAAAGAACCAAAAAGCTTTCTCGACCACGAGAAACAAGTCACGACTTTGCTTTTTCCGGTTTGATGCGGTGTGGGGAGTGCGGCGCTACCATCACGGCTGAGCAACATATCAAGCACTACAAAAGAACCAATCGTACTGTCAAATATATTTACTACCGCTGTACCAAGAAAATTAAGGCCTGCTCTCAGCAGTATCTGGAAGAAAACAAACTCTTTGATCAATTGAAGAGTGAGATAAAGTCCTCCGCTCTCCCCAAATCTTGGCAACCTGAGTGGAAAACTCGACTGGCGCAAGACAAAATCCTAGCGGATAGTTCCAAAGAAAAAGTTCTCGCCCTACTTCACACTCAAACCGAAAGCTTTGATACCAAACTCAATGTCTTACTCGATGGATATCTGGAAGGCACGGTTGAGTCCGATATCTACAAATCCAAAAAGAGTCAGTTGTTTCAAGAAAAGCTCAAACTTGAGCAACAGATATCCAAAACGGAAGAAGAAGGTTGTAGTTGGCTCGAACCTTTTTCTAAGTTTGTAAATAGCGCCATACTGGCGCAAAAAATCGCGCGCAAGGGTTCCGTGGACTCAGAACTGCGGTTCTTCGTCCAAAACATCGGTTCGAACTTCTTTTTGAAAGATAAACAGATTATCGTAAATTGGGAAAAGCCACTGAGAATCTTGAGAACTTATACCTATTCGAAATCCCGTGTACCCCCACGGGAGCTCCGCGCGTGGGCGGGCGCGCGGGCGACTACCCCGAAAACGGGCGGGAAATCCCTTTCTGTTGCCCAGCTAGGATTCGAACCTAGATATACGGATTCAGAGTCCGCAGTCCTACCATTAGACGACCGGGCAATATACGCTCTATTTTACCTTATTTAGGTACAAATAAACCCCGCCTGAGCGGGGTTACTGATTTTTAGCCTGGAAACACGGTCTCCCACCTTGTTTAGACAGTTGCTCCTTTATCTCCCAGACATCAGTAACCACCTCAACCCATTTTAAGGATTCAAAGTTGTGCGGGTTTTATCAGGGATTGTCTGTTACTGGGCGAGTCTTACGTTTTTGGCGTTTGGTCCTTTTTCACCGACCTCGACTTCAAATTCTACTTTGGTTCCTTCTTTGAGTTCATCAAAGGTGATTCCACTAAGGTCATTTGAGTGAAAAAAGAGATCTTTGGTCTCTCCCTCGCGAGAAATGAACCCAAATCCTTTTTCTAGTTTTATCTTAACTGTTCCTGTCATATTATTTTTTGATAGATTTGTTGAATAAAATTTATCTATCACTTTAACTTCTAGTATTCTACCACCTTGAGCGGTTCAATCCCTATCGTCTTTTGATTTACCTCTTCCCAAGCTTCTCGGCCACGATGATACCGGTGGAGCGAAAGCTTTCCAGCTCAGCCTCGGTTAGGTCAAAATCAGCCTGCCACTTACTCTTCAAGTAGGGGATAGTCGAGGATCGCTGAAAAAGTACCTGCATGCCCAAAAGCCCCAAAATCTGGTCATACTCTTCAAAGCTTACCGGCACGTAGTTTTCCCGGCCTTCTCTCTCCCAGTTATCGGCGTAGAGGTACTTAAGGAGGAAGTGGTTTAGGTTTTTTGTGCTATCGGCTCGGCCAAAGTAGCTTTCAAAGTCGGTCAGTAAGGGTAGTATTCCTTCTTTGGCGATCACTTTTTCTCTCATCTTCTTTACCCACAGAGGTGATTGGCTAGCGTAGTTATAAAGTATCATGTCTCGGATAATGAGTGTTCCTCCTGGGTTTAGTATCTCGTGGGCATCGGCTAGCGCCTTGACGATGGTGGATATACCTTCGCCGTAGGAGTAAAACTCGTGTAACACTGAGCAAAACAAGACGACGTCAAACCTTTCTGGGTTAGCCAATCTTTCTCTTAGAAAGCCTTTCTCAAATCTGACATTTTTTCGTTCTCCAATCCTATCCTGGGCAATCTTTACAAACTCACCGCTCAGGTCGATCCCCACCAAATCTACTTCCGGATACATATCAGCCAGAGCCAGGGTCACTGTCCCATCGGCACAGCCTACGTCCAGTATCTTCTTTACTCCACTCTCAGGCAGAAAGCGGGCTATCTTGAGCTTCTCCTGAAGTGGCTTGCTCATTCTCTCTAGGTATAGTTGGGGATTATTTATTGAGTCCATATTTCCTTCATTATATATCCTTCTTTAGTTAGTGCTAATAGTACATTAACTTTCTTGAGTAGATATCATTTTCTTCATCATCTTGACATCATCCTTGTTTTTGGCTAGACTCTTGGTATACCCAAACAATTACCGAATATGAAAAATCTTGCCGAACCACTAGCCTCTCTTATTCGTCCTCAAAACCTAAAAGAGTTTGTTGGTCAAGAGCACTTAGTTGGTCTCGGTAAGCCCTTGCGGCTAGCAGTCGAAAACAAACTAATCTTCTCTTTTATTCTTTGGGGCACTCCAGGTACCGGTAAAACCACCATCGCTCGAATCTACGCCGACTCCATCGAGGCCGACTTCTACGAGCTCTCGGCTGTCTCAGCCGGTAAGGACGACATCCGCCAGATCGCTAGTGACAAAAACAGTTCCTCCAAGCCCATTGTTCTTTTTTTGGACGAAATCCATCGTTTCAACAAAGCCCAGCAAGACTTTTTACTGCCTTTTGTAGAGTCTGGAAAAATTACTCTTATTGGGGCCACCACCGAAAACCCCAGTTTTGAAATTATTCCTCCTCTACTTTCCCGCTGTCGAGTCTTTGTCCTGAGGGAGCACACCCCGGCAGACATCAGTAAAATCATCGATCGAGCCACTCGATCCTTAAAGACCAAGATGACTAATGATGTTCGTGAATGGCTCTCCGAGTTTGCCAATGGCGATGCCCGCCAAGCCATCGGTCTTATCGAGTCCACCTTCAATCTTTATCACTCTCTTACTATCGATAACTTCAAAAATGCTATTCAGAATAAGTTTTTGAGATTTGACAAGAAAGGAGACGAACACTACAACCTCATCTCCGCTTTTATTAAGTCCATGCGGGCCAGCAATCCAAACTCCACTCTTTATTACCTAGCTCGTCTAATAGATAGTGGTGAAGATCCGCTATTTATCGCTCGTCGCATGGTTATTTTTGCTAGCGAAGATATCGGTCTGGCACAGCCCACCGCTCTCGTCGTCGCCAACGCCGTTTTTGCCGCCTGTCAGCAAATCGGTTTACCGGAGTGTGCCATCAATCTGGCTCACGGCGTGGCCTATCTGGCCAACTCCGCCAAAAATCGTTCTGCTTACGATGCTCTGCGAGCCGCCCAAGCCGATGTTACTCAGTATGGGAATTTACCCATTCCTCTTCATCTTCGCAACGCCCCCACCAAGCTCATGAAGAAGCTAGGATATGGGAAAGACTACGAGATGTACTCGGAAGCAGACTTCCTGCCCGAAAAACTCAAAGGCAAAAAATATCTTTCCTAATAATCCAGTATTTCCACTAAAAAGCTCTGGATATTATCCAGAGCTATCTATAATCCAGTCCAGTATATTTCTATTCATTAAGTTAATGTAGTAAGAAGTTGGTCGTAAACCTCCCAAAAAGCTACCATTTCCACCGGAAACCAAACCTATTAAATTACAGTGGTTGTTCAAAAGAGCTGCTCCAGAGTCACCTTCCAAAGTAGCTTTATTGCGAAACCTTATCATTGTCCTTGATTCATGTTGTATCAAAAATTGATCAAGATCTGTTATCTCAAAGTAGTTTCCGGCAAATTTTTCTTCCTCTAAACCATTGTTAAGACTAGAAACCATATATGGAGCATGACTATCCTCCAGAGTCTCCTCACTTAACACCGCAAATGGTATAGGAAGTGGTTGATTTAAAATTAATATCGCCAAATCTAAGTTAGGATGAGCAACCACTGCTAGTATTTTTACATTATCAGCAATACCCCAGATCGTTTTAAGAGAAAGGTTCTTGTTTGCCAGATGTTTACTAGTAAGTACCACTGATTCGGCGATATATACCCCATTCCCTAGTACATATCGTCCATCCTCTTGTTCTCTCCATACCTTGACTGAAGCTGTAAAACTCTTGCATGGGTTGGAAAAATGCATCTTCTCAAACCAATAAACAGTCTGATCACCAACGACTACCCAAAGAACGGCTAATATAGCCCACGCCAAAATAAGTCTGGTTTTGTACATTTCTCCTCCTTTATGATGGTTTTAAGGTTCTGTTCCCAGTATTTTAACCCAATACCTCTATAATAGAAACATGAAACGTTTCCTTATCTGGATAATCGCCGGCTTGGCTGTTTTCTCTTCCCTGGTTTTTTATAACTATGTTCAGGCTCAAAAAGACATCAAAAATACCATGCCGGCTCCTCTTTCGATCGAGCTAGTCTCATTCCCGGATCGGGTCAAGGTTGGTGAGTCGGCGAGCTTTGTTTGGTATCTCAGCTCCTCTCCCGATCTATCTACTTCCTACACCGCTATCTACTGGGGGTATCAGTCTTCTCCCAGCGCTCTGACCACAAGCGACTCTCCGGAAGCCGTTATGTATCCTAGTTCAGAGCTAGACTACGCTGATGGAGTTTTTAGCTTACCGGACACTTTTGATCTTAATTTAGTCTTCAAAAAACCCGGTCGAGTCTGGTTTAGAGTCTACGCCAAGGTCAAAGAAGCCCACCTCTGGTCCGGTGAGAACTCAGTAATAGTTGAATAATCATATGAGTCATCCTTCGCCATTTTCCAAATCATTCTTCCTCATCATCACTCTGCTCACTCTGATCGCCACTCTGCTTCTTGGGCTTAGGTTTTTATCTTAGTTTAGCAATTTACGACTTGTTCTGCTAAAATCTTAATCTATGGTAGATATCGAAGCTAAAAAAGACAGTTCACAGACCAGCTTGGTCCCCTTTATTGGGCTTAGGGAGGGAGTTATCTTCCCGGATACCGAGGCTGTTCTCACCTTTGGCCGACCAGCTTCCATTACCGGTATTAGTGAGGCTTTTGCCAACGACCAAGAGGTTTGCTTTGTTTCCCAGATCGACCCAAAATCCACTCCCAACACCCTAGCCGACTACTACTCTATCGGTACCGTCTGTAAAATTCTCAAAACTCTGCCGGTCAATGATGAACTTCACGCCATAGTTCGAGGTCTCTTCCGAGTCAAAATCAGCGAGCTAGAGCACCGAGATGGTCGGGCCTGGTCGTTAGTTGAAGTCATCAATGAGTCGTTCGAGTCCTCAAACGAGATTCAAGCCTTGGCCAATCGCGCTGTTTCCGAGATCAGAAGAGCAGCCGAGCTAGGTAAGGCAAATATCGAGCCTGGAGTTCTTACCAGAATACTCAGTTCTTCAGACCCTCTTTTGATCGCCAATCAAATCTCGGCCGTTATCAATATCAAAAACGACGAGAAGCAAAGACTTCTCGAAAACAACTCACTCGAAAACCGACTTAAATTCATCTGGGACCGACTAAATGACGAAATCAAGATCTTGGAGCTCGAAAAAAAGATCGAACACAAGACGCAAAAAAGATTCGACGAAAGTATGAAAGAAGCCGTCTTACGAGAAAGAATGCGAGCTATCCAAAAAGAGCTTGGTGATAGTGGTGAAGAGGATGAAATCCGCGAACTCAAGACCATACTCAAAAAAACCGATCTTCCCAAAGATACCAGAATCAAGATCGCCAAAGAACTAGATCGTTTAGCCAAGCTTTCCCTCCACAATCCGGAAAGTTCCTACCTCCGTACCTGGATCGAGACCACTCTCGAACTGCCTTGGGGTAAGCTTAGTAAAAGCAGCTACTCGCTGAGCAAAGCCGAAAGAATTTTAAATCAAGATCACTATGGTCTAGAAAAAGTCAAAGAAAGAATTCTAGAATACATTGCCGTTCTCAAGCTCAAATCCGATCAGCTCAAGGGCACCAAAAAACACCCCAATATTCCTCCCACCATTCTTTGTTTTGTCGGCCCTCCTGGGGTAGGCAAAACTTCCGTTGGTCGATCAATTGCCAAAGCCATTGGTCGTAAATTTGTCAAAATGTCCCTCGGTGGCGTCAAGGACGAAGCTGAAATCCGCGGTCATCGGCGGACCTATGTCGGAGCCATGTCAGGTAGAATAATTCAATCAATTAAAGACTGTGGAGTTAATAATCCAGTCTTTATGCTCGACGAAATTGATAAAATTGGGGCCGATTTTCGAGGCGATCCCAGTTCGGCTCTGCTCGAAGCTCTCGACCCAGAACAAAACTACGCCTTTCAAGATCACTATCTAGATATTCCTTACGATCTTTCACAAGTGCTTTTTATTACGACTGCCAATGTCCTCGACACTATTCCTCCAGCCCTTAGGGATCGTTTGGAGGTAATCGAGTTTTCTGGCTACACCGAGGAAGAAAAATTTCACATTGCCAAAAAATACCTGTTAAAAAAGCAAGCAGAAGTCAACGCCCTCGATCCTCAAGATGTCTCTATTAGCTCTCCCATGCTGCGATACTTGGTCCGTTTTTATACTCGCGAAGCCGGAGTACGCAATTTAGAGAGACAAGTGGCTTCAGTAATGCGCAAAGCCGCCAAAGTTAAGGCTTCCGATAAACAGCTACCCATCATT
>JAGVOE010000073.1 GCA_020052895.1 Candidatus Woesebacteria bacterium | reverse complement strand
CTAGACGTTGGCTGTGGCAATGGACGCCTGCTCTTGGGCCTACCGGAGCAGATAGAGTACACTGGTCTAGACTTCTCCACCTCTCTTCTAAAAAAAGCCCTCGAAAACTACCCTCAGGTGCGCTTTATCGAAGCCGACATTACCGAGCCAGACGCCTGGACAGACTTACCTCAGTTTGAGTACATTTTCTGTATCGCTGTTATTCATCACCTGGCCAACCGTCGAGAACAACTATTTCTCCTCAAACAGATCAAAAAACACCTCCAGCCTGACGGCCGCTATCTTCTGACCGCCTGGAACTTGTGGCAACCCAAAATCTTAAAACATCATCTATCACCCCAAAGCCTAAATCTAAAATATAAAATGAAAAATCTAAAATATTTAGCTATTCCTTTTCAGAAGCATCTTCGCTTTCACTTTGCCCACACCAAACCTTATCTAGAAGGTCTCCTTCGCGAGGCTGGTTTTGAGAACTTCAAGATCGAAAAAACCTCCCGCAACTATCTCATTCATAACTAAAAACCTAGGTTGACACTACCTTATTTTTTTGCCATACTGAATACACCATGCCCAACGACGACCTCGACCAATTCCCCACCCCGTCAGACAGTGCTCCGATGAGCGCTCCACCAGCTGAACCAACGCCTATAAAACCGGATATTACCCCTCCGATTGAACCTACTCCGACACCGGAAAACACTTTCGAAGAAACCCCCGACGTTCTTCCGGCCGAACCTGTTTACTCTGCCCCGGCTGTTCCAGAAGTGCCTCCAGAACCAGCCCCCGCCACCATTCCCACTCCCAAAGGCGGCTCATCCTTTGGCTCTCTTATCGCCATTGTTCTACTTCTCATTAGCGGCGTCGCCTTGGCCGTCACCGTTTTTCTCTTCTCTCAGACCAAACAGCTCAAACAACAGTTGTCTGAAGTCACCCAAACTCTGGAACAACAAAGAACCACCATTACGCCTACCCCCACTCCTACCATCATCGAGTTCCCCACGGCCACCCCTACTCCAGACTCCACCGAAAGCGCGGTCATGATTCTCCCCACCCCCACAGCCACCATCTCCGCTGATCTGCCTACCAGCCTGCTTCAGCCCTTGGCCGACGCTACCAAAGCTCTCAAAGTAGCCATCAATCATCTACCCAATGCTCAGCTCATCATTATCAAAACCGAAAACGCCACCAGTCCAACTCTGGCCACCACCAAGTACTTCTTTCGTCAAGACCTTACCACCAAAAAATACTTTTACGTCCTCATTTCCAATACTCAAGAGCCTGAGGTCGTCGACCGAGCTATCTACGTCACCCCAGACAACAACATTCCTTCCCTCAACGACGTCGTACTCGGTAATGCTCTCGGTCTCGAGCTTGAAGAAGCCCTCAAGATTGCCAATCAAGCCTGCACCAGTCAGCTCTGTAGCACCGCTGTGGTCAAAGCTCAATACATTAAATCGGGTCAAAACACCATCTGGCAGCTCACCTTCAATCCAGCCGACACCAGCCAAGCTCCTCTCATTATCCAGCTAAATTCCCAGACCAAAGAAATTATCTACCACTCTACCGGCTTCTAAGGCGTTATCTGCTTTATCTGATTGCTTTCCCACTCGAACTGATACTTATCACATCACCAGAAACAATCCAAAAACAAGCTACTAACTAATAACCCAGTCAAGACCATCGACCTAGAAATTTGTTTCATAATTTAGTTTATCAAAAACTTGTGCTGAGGACAGGATTCGAACCTGTGTAGGCTTGCGCCGCGGGTTTTACAGACCCGAGTATTTGTCCACTCTACCACCTCAGCGAACTCTAACTAATTGTAACAGTGAGCCGTCATTGGGGGTCGAACCCAACACCTTATTCTTACCAAGAATACGCTCTGCCAGCTGAGCTATGACGGCATATAACCAACCTCTTATTTTACCTTAAATCTTCCCTCTTCCCAATTCCAGATGTTAGAAATACGTCATATCTATTCTCGCAACTTAAAAAAGGAGGCCTATGAGCACGATTGTTTTTCAAAAGCGAAGGCTACAAAACTATCGGAGTTAAGCTGAGAAAGAGACGATTCGAGGTCGATAGCCAAACTATTGATCGTGATGACATCTGGCTCGGCTGGTCAAACATGGGTGAAGAAACCAAATTCTTCGTCGCCAAACTGGTTTAGTAGACCGAACCCCCGCCACCGGCGGGGTTTTTTCGTACCCAAGACTCAGAAAAATGGTAAAATTAGCTTCGTTAGGCCACCTTAGCTCAGTTGGTTAGAGCGCCAATTTTGTAAATTGGGGGTCCTGAGTTCGAATCTCAGAGGTGGCTCAGCTATGGATTACTGTCTCAATTGCAGTCAAATATTGAATAAGCACCAATTCAAGTATTGTTCTAATTTATGCCAATTGAAGAAACAACAACAAGAATATATCCAACAATGGCAAAACGGTATTCATAGTGGATCGAGAGGCTTGGTAACAAAAAATATCTCTAAATATCTTCGACGTTTTTTGGAAGAAAAGTTTGGCAACAAATGCTGTTTGTGTGGCTGGAACGAAAAAAATCCAACCACTGACAGAGTTCCATTAGAGGTGGATCACATAAATGGAAACGCAGAAGATAACAGAGAAGAAAATCTTCGAATGGTCTGCCCAAATTGCCACTCCCTAAGTCCAAACTTCAGAAACCTAAATAAGGGCAAAGGAAGATCCTGGAGAGCAAACAAATATCTTAAAAACTCTCACACTCAATAATCCATTCTCAAAAAGACGCATTAGAAAAGATTCTCAGAGTAATTTTTGTGCTAAAATACCTCCACTATGGCAAAAAAAGGACCTCGACAACACTTAGGACTAAAATGCTCCAAATGCGGGCACTTCAACTATATTTCAGAGCGCAACAAGACCAATACCCCCGAAAAGCTGACTCTCACCAAGCACTGTCGTACCTGTCGTGAGCACACCGAACACAAAGAAGTCTTCAAGCTCAAATAATCTTCTTCATCCCCATCTTAGCTGGACTTTTGTCCCCTTTCTTGGCTATCAAAAACATCAAACGATTCTCAAAGACATACTTTTTTCGGCCTCTCTCATCTGGCTCCAGTCGGTCATCCCACCAGCGTTCCTCAAACTCCCAGATGGCCACCAGTCGGTCTTTGCCTGCGTAATGACCGTATGGATCGGCATATCTTAGCCAGCCCCTTTTAAGATCCAATTCCAGTACCACACAGTAATGTCCCTGTGACCCCTTGAGGGACGGCAGCTTATATAGCTTGTTCCAAAACTCTTCCCATTTATCTTCCTCATCATCCCAGTACTCATCTCCAGCAAAGATCCCTTGCCAATCAACCCCCACCCAGTAGCCTTGGGCCATCAGGGCCGCCATCTCGCTAACCTTAGCATCAGTCTTCTGCCAAACCACCAGGTTTGGGTAAAGCTTCTTGAGACCGAGAGATAACTCTACCAAGGAAATGCCGGTCTTCATTACCGAACTTCTAGCTCCACAGGCATCCACCATCTGCTCTTGGTCTAGCTTTAGACCCAGACTAGAAAGCAGCATCTCAAAGACGGCCGGGCCACAGTACGAACCTGTTTTTTGTCTCACTCTCCGAAAACTTTTCATAGCCTATTTTACCCCAAGCCAACATCTGAGAACCGAAATCTGAGAACTGTGAACTATTTCAGCTGCCTGGCGTACTTACTAAGTAGCGAGCCTAGCACCTCATCAAAACTAACCCCGTGCATGGCCAGTACCTCAGTCATTGGTAGTCCCATGTCCGGCCCAAAGGCCGTGTTGGGGTTTGAGTCTGTAAAATACGGAATATTGGTCTCTTCATCTACCCGCACATCAAACTTAGCGTAGTCCTTGTGCTGCAGCCCAGTAAAAGCTCGCACCGCCAGCTGGGAAATCTTGGTCGCCAGCGGTTCCTCAACGTGCTTGTAGGTATAGGCTCTGGCGTCGTCGTAAGACTCAAAGCTAGTAAAGAAGTGCTTGCCGTCCGGCTTCCTCTTAAAAACTTTTTGCCCCTGATAGACCCTCTTTCGGGTGCCGTCGTCAAACACCACCACCGTGACCTCCGGACCATCGATAAACTGTTCCACAATCACCGGTAGCTTGTAGGTGGTAATCATGTTATTGATCTTCCTTTGAGCATCTTTAACTGTCTCTTTGACTGCTTTGTTGTCTATACCCACACTGCCACCGCTCTCGTT
>JAGVOE010000034.1 GCA_020052895.1 Candidatus Woesebacteria bacterium | reverse complement strand
CGGGACCACCAGTTTTTGGCGGCCGGGTAAGCAAGGATGTGGTCGTCGATATTTTTTAGGCCGGCTTTGGTAAAAAGAGCCCGCCAAATTTCGATAGCTTCGGTGTCTTTCCCAACCTGATCGTTGCCTTCAAAAATGGTGACAAAAAGACGCTGGGGGTCCAAGCCGAGTCCTTTACCGGGATCGGTAAAAAAGTCGAAGCAGTATTTGAGCTGTTCTTTTTTAAAGTAGTCACCAAGAGACCAGTTGCCCAGCATCTCAAAAAAAGTACTGTGGCGGTTGTCCCCCACTTCTTCGATATCTTGGGAGCGGAAACATTTTTGAGAATCGACAAGGCGAGTGCCGAGAGGATGTTTTTCTCCAAGGAGGTAAGGCATCATGGGCTGCATCCCAGAGGAAGTAAAAAGAGTAGAGGCGTCTCCTTCTGGAACCAGAGAGGCAGAAGGTAAAACGACGTGACCCCGACGCTGCATAAAGTCTAGATATTTTGCCCGGATTTCGTTGATAGTCATGTTCAGACAAATTATATAGCAAGGATTACGTGGAGTGAGATTGCTTCAGCTCGAGTACGAGATTCGCAATGACGAAGAACTAGATGGAGGGTTTGAAGGGCTCGGGGCGGACTGGGCGGACGGAAGGTGGCGGTGGAGGTGGAGACTCGCCATCCAGAGAGGCACCAAAGTGATTCTGGACAGTAGTGTGATGAGGAGTTTCTTCTGAAGTGAAGAGAGGGGTGGAGTGAGTCCCGCCAAGGCGGGAGACGGGAGAGAGAGGATTTTTGTATTTTTCGGGCAGAGAATCAAGGCCTTTTTTGACGATTTTTCGGCCTTCCTCGGTGCCGAAAAGAAAGGCCGCGGCAACTCCAAAAATCATACCTAATCCAAAAGTGGAAAGAGAGCCTCTCGTGGGCTGATCAGAGGGAGGAGTCATAGGCATCGATATCTACCGGAGGTTTGGGCTTATCACGACCCAGTAAGTGAGAGATGGACTCCACAATTTTGCCACTTTCCTTAAAACCTTCCAAAAGAGCGAAGAAGCCAAGCGCTGGCTGAGAGATTTTTTCGAGGGTGCCTGAAACACCATCGATCGTCTGATTGACTTTGGTAAGCGAGTAGCGAAGTTCCTTGAGGATATATATGAGCTGGATACCGACGATAATAGCTACGGTGGTCAACAAAACAGTGGAAACCATAGAGATGATTTGAGGAAGAGTCATACAATCATCATACCAAAAAAATTGATGGAGTGAGATTGCCACGTCGGAGTACCTTCTCGCAATGACGGTGGTAAGGTCATTTTGAAATTATGGTGATGGAGATTTTTTTGGAGGTGGACCGAGAGAAACGATTGACGGTTTTTAGCTCGATGATGGTTTCCCCAGGAGGGAGATTGATTCGGGCCAAAAAGTGACCAGTAGAGTCGGGCTTAACTTTGGTGTCTTCGTTGATATAAACAGTGGTGTCTAAAGAAGTATCTCCTTCTATCTCTATGGGAGAGACCAAGACGGCGTTATTTTCGGGGAAGGAAATGGATAGCTTGGGGGGAGTAACAATGGCGCGAAACTGAAAAATAAGATAGATCAGAAAGACTACCCCACCCAGAACAAAAGGTAAAATCTGCGAAGCGTTGTCGGGGAGAGCTAATTTTGGTAGGTGTCTGGGGGTAACGATCGGCTGGGGATGGCGATAGTCTCGCCGAAAGATGGCCACCATCTCGTTGGGATTCAGATCTAGTCTTAGACTGAGGTTCCGAATAAATCCTTTGGTAAAAGTTTCTGATGGGAGCTGTGAGTAATTGTTTTGCTCCAGAGCCTCGATATACTTGGAGTCAATCTTGGTTAGGTGGCTAAGCTGATCGATAGCCAAACCTCTTTTTTGTCTAGCGGTACGAATTATTTGGCCGACAGTCTTCATGATTACTCTCCTCCTTCATGGGGAAAAACCTCACTCAAGCTGCTGACAATAATTTCTCGAGGCTTGTTACCCTCAGCGTGGGCTAGGACTCCGGCACCTTCTAGCTGATCGAGGATACGAGCGGCACGAGCGTAACCAATTTCAAGACGTCGCTGGAGAAGAGAGGCCGAGCCCTTACCCTCAGCGATTACCAGACGAGCGGCTTCTTCAAATTTGTCGTCGACATCACCCAGATTTTGGCCGGAAGAAGAGAGAGTACCGGTGCGCTCCTTTTCTTTGATAATGGTGTCGTCTGTTTGAGCAGTGATACCCGAGCGGCGAATAAAATCGATCAAGTTCTTAATTTCTTTGTCCGAGACAAAAGCTCCTTGGATACGCTTGGGCTTGGCGATGTCTGGAGGAACATAGAGCATGTCTCCTTTGCCAAGAAGTTTCTCGGCTCCGGGGGTATCAATAATGACACGAGAGTCGATCATAGAGGTGACTTGGAAGGAGATACGAGCCGGGATGTTGGCTTTGATAATACCGGTTAGAACGTTAACTGAGGGACGCTGAGTAGCCAAAATTAGATGAATACCAACAGCTCGGGACATTTGAGCCAAACGAACTATTTTTTCTTCTATTTCACCGGCGTTTTTGGACATCATGATATCGGCCATTTCGTCGACAATGACGATGATAAAGGGCATGGCTTGAAAACCACTGAGCTCGTTGTAGCCAGCAATATTTTTGACACCCATTTCTTCAAAAAGACGATAGCGTCTTTCCATCTCTGCCACCAGCCAGCCCAAAGCATTACTAACCTTGGAGACGTCGGTAATGACCCGAGTAAGCTGATGAGGGATATCGTTGTAAGGGGTGAGTTCGACCCTCTTGGGATCGATCATGATAAATTTGACCTCCTCAGGGGAAGCTCGAAAAAGAATGGAGGAGATAATGGCGTTAATTAGGACAGATTTACCAGAGCCAGTGGTGCCAGCGATGAGAAGGTGGGGCATTTTGGAGATATCGGCGACGACCTCTTGGCCCGAAACATCCAGACCGAGAGAGAAAGCCGTCTTGGACCGATTGTCCTGCATCACTTTTTTGGTAAGCATCTCTCTCAAAGAAACAAACTCCAGTGAACGATTGGGAATCTCGATACCGACTAGATCTCTTCCAGGGATAGGGGCCTCGATACGGAGAAGGCCTTGGGGAGCCGAAAGAGCTAGGGCCAGATCTGACTGGAGAGCACTAATTTTGCTGAGCTTCGTTCCCATGGTGATCGCCAGAGCGTACTGGGAAACTGCCGGACCCTGGTGAACCTCCATAACTTTAGCTTGGATACCAAAAGAAGCCAAGGTATTCTGAATGATTTCGATATTGTTATTGATGTCACCTCGATCGGCTTTGCCAATTTTTTGATCACTGAGCAAAGTAAGAGGTGGATACTGCCAAACGCCAGCGGAAGCTCCTTCCGGTAGCTTTTTATCTTCGATGGAGGATGAGGGTAGAGGGCGGGTGATTTCCTTGCCGGTGATCTTGACTGGTTCTGGGGCCGGCAGTGGAGAGGTGGTGGTGGAGATGTCTTCACCACCGGTAATTTTGACAGTGGTGCCTTTGTTTAAAAAAGTAGAAGGACTGCTTTTGATACCAATGGCTCCCTGAGTCTTGGCCAGAACCTTGGCCAGAACAGCATAAAGGTCTTGAACTAGGACCAAGACATCTTCGATGGAAGTTTCAAAGAGAATAAAAAGACCGATTGAAGTACCCACTAGATAAAAGAGAATGGCTCCGGGCATGGAGATAAGAGAAACAACCGAGTCTCTAATGCCAAGTCCCAGGTGACCAGTCCCAAACAAGCCAGAAAGAGAGATGGTGGTGACGATACTGCCAAGAAGGACGTGAGTGGAGGCTAGAGGCAGTTTGGCGTGGGTAATAATCAGTCCACCGACGATAAAGATAAAGGGGAGAAAAAGGAGCGGCCAGCCAAAAAATTGCTGACCTAGTTGGTTGACCTTGGTGAGAATCTCACCTTGCTGAGAAAAAGAAATTGCTAGAAGACCACCAAGTCCCATGAGGATCACGGCCAAGACCGAGTTCATTGTGTCCTTTTTAAGATTTAGTTTGTAGGGTTTACTGCGACGACCTTTTTTGCGAGCCATATTTAATTCATTATAATGTAAATATGCACAGACAAGATATAGCAAAGATTATTTACTCTCACCATATCAAAAAAATTAAGAATTTCGATCAGTCAAACGAGAAAATGTTTGTTCTCTTTTCAGGTGTCCCAGGATCGGGAAAGAGTTTTTTAGCTAAAAAAATTGAAGAAAAATTTAAGGCGGTGCGAATAAACAATGATGATATAAGAGATATCATAAGAGACAAAATAGCTCCCCTTCTTGATATGGCAGAGATTAAACCACAAGAATTGCTCGAAGATTATCTAAAATTTTTATACGAGAGTATATCGAAGAAAAATGGTTTGATAATTTTAGACAGCAATATGGACAGGGGTTTCGAGCCCGTAAGGAAGGTGGCCCATGAATATGGCTACAAAATATTTTTAATTAGAATTGATCTACCCAGAGAAACCATCGAGAGTCAAATAAAACAAAGAACAGATAAGAACCCTGAACCTTATATTAGAGACTTGGACAAGCAAATTGAAGACCATCAGAGATTCTCTGTCGAAATGTCTGCTGACTTTGTTATCTCTGAGGCCAACTTTGATAAGTTTGAAGATCTTTACCAGGCGATTCAAGAAAAAATGG
>JAGVOE010000023.1 GCA_020052895.1 Candidatus Woesebacteria bacterium | reverse complement strand
GCCATCGCCAAGTCCTAGTGGTACAATACCCCATAACCAATAATCTGTTCTTTCACAATAAAAGGAGTGAGAATGAGCGAAAAGAAAACTACGCCTCTACAACAGCTTGCAGAACGATTACACAAACACCTCTGTATGGTCAAAAACACTGAGATGTGTGGCTGGTTCGGTATTGATAAACCCTGGTCCCAGGGCTCAAACTTTAGCCACAACGAAGTTTATCTTCATCAAGCAGAACAGTTATTGTCAGTCTGTGGTGGGGATTATGATCTGGTAGAGAGAACTATTGAAGTTTTGTGGCCCACTTTAGAATTTATGGAATGATCCTTAAACACCCCTTCATCGGGGTGTTTTTTCTATATTCGCCATCGCCAAATCGTAGACCACCTGCAAGGACTCTCCTCGCAGGTCTCATCCGTCATTGCGAGTCCCGGTACCCGACAGCAACCTGCCTGCCGGCAGGCAGGTCTCACTCCACCCCATGGTATAATACCCCATAACTTCTCAAACCTGATCTTTTACAAGGAGGCTCGATGCTCGGCTCATACTTAAACCCTCATGCCATTCAGCCGGGTGAAAAACTCACCCCCCAATTACTATTCGAACGCTATCTCGACTGGAACGATTACAAGGAACATGTTGCCAAGGCGTGGAAAAAAGGTGAAAGTTGTGACGAAAAGCTCTATTCCAGCTATCTATGTTGCGATAATCACTTTCGGCTCCAACAAGAATACGGTATCTTTTTCCACTACTTCTTCCACCTTGATATGGTGGAGTTTGGAGAAAATGGTTTTTCAATCGATTCTTTGGTTAGGATGATCGACCGCTTTAGCCTCAGAATTGACGAGGTAAATAGAGATCGACTCCGAAAGTATTGGGGAATTAACGCCGATCTCGGTTTCAAACATTTAGACAAATAATCTTCTCCACACACCTCCTCCCGGGGGTGTTTTTATTTTCTACTGGCCATCGCCAAGTCCTAAATATTTCTCCAGTCAACCACCTGCGAGGACTCTCCTCGCAGGTAATTTCACTCCACCAGTGTTAAAATACCCCGTAATCTTAGTTTGAACTTTCACAAGGAGGCTTTTTTGTACCAACCTCGCAACCCTTTTACTCCGCGACAGGGTGAAGTCTTCACTCCCGTCGAATATCTCCAAAGGACTTTGTCTTTTTATCTCTGGTATCGTCAAAACCGCGTCCATCATTTGGATTCATGCAGTCTCGCCGACCACCAAGAAGTCTCAATCAACGGTTTTTGCTGTCTCAATTATTTGAAACAGTGCATTGATCTAAAACTGCTAGAGGTCGCCGGCTGCCGAACCGGTATCTGGGACGAGCCGGAAGGCTTTCAAGTCTGGCTCTCCTTCGCCTGGAAACGCTTGGAGGAGCTCGAAGAAGGTCATGACTTCTTTGATCTTTGGACCGCGACTTTGCAAAAAGAATCTGCGGTAATCTATGACTGGATTGATACCAACGAATCTTCTGAATATCCCGGTTTCGGTATTACCTCCTTCAAAGAGTGCTGTCGGAAGCATGACTATAAACCTGATATCCACAAAGTCCTTGCCGCCTTTAATTAATCCATACCCCGCCTTCACCGGTGGGGTTTTTCTTACCCTATCGCCTCCAGGTGAGTCAAGAAACTTTTAGATAAAAGGTCTGCATTGTTGGGATATGTTTTCATCCAACGGTATGTGTCTTGAACAAAGTACTCAGTTTCTTTTTTGGATACTTTGTTAAATCTTGGATCCTGGTAAAAAATTCTCCCCAAGGTCATCCTTCGGCATTTATGACAACTACCACACCAGTGATCTGAGCTGTTCTTGGCAATATTAGGTGTCTCCCTTTCCCATTTTGTTCGATTATTTTGTACTTGAAAAGGCGCCGAGAAGCAGTTTTGAATCATCGGTAAAATGCTAATTTCTAGATCCTTCTCCAGCTTCAACACTTCGCCAATTGTTTCAATGTCTCCCGGATCCACTCCAACCACCTCGACATCCAAACCGGTTTCTTTTAAAAGCTTGTTGAACCAAGTCCAAACATTGCTATTTTCGCTAAAGTGATAATTTCGACTGTCCGTTCCCATTCCTCCCTCAATCAAGATTTCCTTCACCTTATTTGGTGCCGATTCTATGGCCACCATCAGTGCCAAAAGTAAGTCTCTGGTCCTCATTGTGTCAAAGCCGGTACTGCCGGAACCATTCCGTAGCTTTACTGATAAATAGGGAACTTTCCAAGCTCTACATTGCTCTTCGCTGGCCTTTGCTTCCCAGGCGTTTCCTTTGGCGTTGAGATTTTTAAGATGAACAGTCAGCGGAGTCTCCCCCTTCTCCAGTAGTTTCGAAATGCGATAGACCGAGTCCAGTCCGCCGGAGTGGGAAGTCGCAGTTTTGTAATTTTTTCCATTCACCTCAGAATTTCTTATCACCGGACATACCTGTTTCTGTAATTTTAAAATTCTAGGTTTCTTCTTTTCATAATACCTGTATAAATTTTCCAACAGTTCCGGAAAATGAAAATCGAAATTTGTATAAATTTTCTCCGGCATCTCCGGAGCTAGGAGGTGTGCCACCATCATCGACCTCATCAAATCTTGTGTTTCTTTTGTTGTTCCCTGTCCAAAATTATCAGGTTCCACT
>JAGVOE010000047.1 GCA_020052895.1 Candidatus Woesebacteria bacterium | reverse complement strand
TTTGACAACAAACTCGAAGGCGGCTCGACCATTACTCAGCAGTTAATCAAAAACACCATTCTTACCCCCGAAAAAACACTGACCAGAAAAGTCAAGGAGGTCATCCTCGCTATCAAAACCGAGCATCTCTTTACCAAAGACAAAATTTTTGAGATGTATCTTAATCAAGTTGGTTTTGGTGGCCCAGCTTATGGTATTCAGGAAGCAGCTCGCCAGTATTTCAACCTCGATGCTCAGGATCTAGATCTATCCCAGGCCGCTTTTTTGGCAGGCCTCACCAGAGCTCCCAGTAAATACTCACCTTTCGGCGACCAGCCGGAACTAGCCACCTCCAGACAGCACTGGGTACTTCAGCAGATGCTCAAGGAAAATCTAATCTCCGAGTACGACTACAACCTGGCTTTGGTTCAAAAACTAGACTTTCAGTCTGCCAAAATAGAGATCAGGGCTCCTCATTTTGTGATGTTAGTCAAGGCCCAACTCGTCGCTCAGCTGGGAGAAAGTGTGGTCACTCAGGGTGGTCTTAAAGTCTATACTACTCTAGATAGTTCCTTGCAAGACGAAGCTCAAAAAATCGTTACCGATGAAGTCTCAAAACTGAAGCGACTAAACGTCACCAATGGCTCTGCTCTGGTCACCAATCCTCAAACCGGAGAGATACTGGCCATGATCGGTTCCACTGACTACTTCAATCTTAATCAGAACGGACAGGTTAATCTCACCGTGGCCCTCCGTCAACCGGGGAGTTCCATAAAACCCCTAAACTACGCCCTCTATTTTGAGAAAGGACATAGCCCCGGAAACACTATTGAAGATCACCCTCTCTCTCTTCGATTATCCGCCGGAGAAAATTGGATACCTAAAAATTATGATGGACGGTTCCACGGACTTATCACTCTTCGTCAAGCCCTGGCCAGCTCCTACAATATTCCCTCTGTCTTAGTTCTTTTACAAAACGGTGTTACTAATTTTGCCAACTTCGCCCAAAAACTTGGTATTACCAGTTGGGATGACCCAGCTAGATACGGTCCATCGATCGCCTTGGGCAGTCTCGAAGTAAAAATGACCGATCTGGCCACCGCTTATTCAGCCTTTGCCAATCAAGGAATCACCACCCCCATTCACGCCATCACCAAAGTCGAGAAAAGTAATGGTGAAAATCTCCCCATATCGTCATTCATCAACCAAGAAAATAACCCCTCAAACAATACTATTGTTAACGCCGAAGATAATCCTTTTACTCCCAAGCAAAACATCTCCCCTACTACCGCTTACTTTATCTCCGATATCCTCAGTGATAACCTAGCCAGAACTCCGGCTTTTGGGGCCAACTCTATTCTCAATCTCAAATCAGCTAAAGTCGCCGTCAAAACCGGTACTAGTAACGATCTCAAAGACAACTGGACCATCGGCTACACTCCCCATTTTTTGGTAGCCACCTGGGTCGGTAATAACGACAGCTCACCGATGTCCAAGGTCGCTTCGGGTATCACTGGAGCTTCACCTATCTGGGCCAAGATCTTCACTAAAATTCTCGAAGAATATCCCGAACCTCAAACTTTCTCACCTCCAGAAAACTTAGTCAAAGTCCCAGTTTGTATATTAACCGGCACCCTCACTTGCTCGGGTTGCCCCACCAGAGTTGATTACTTTGTCAAAGGCACCGAGCCCACAACCGCCTGTGACCCAGCCGACATTGAGCGCCGCCTTCACCCCTCACCATCACCAGCCATCTCTCCCACTCCCCTCTAAATCTTCTCCCTATCACCGTGTCATCCTTTTACAGTTTGTACTCGACGTAGTTTTTTCGCTCTGTCTTAAAAGCCGGCACTCCCAAACTGAGGTTTCTAATCTTAGGCCACCACCAAAAGAAAATCGTAATCCCTATCACCACTATCAGTGTCCAAAAAACTACTTTTCTCTCTTTAATTCTTTCTTCTTTTGTTTTTTTTCGCTTCACTCTTTTTCTTGGCACGCCATCTCCCACGTTCTCATCTTCTTCCATTGGCACCACGAGATCTGATTCTAAGTCTGTCATCTTAATCTATATTATCCTTCCAAACTCCAAAATTTACGAGACATGAGGGCCGTCTCCCTTCAATCGCGTCCATCATGTTCTCTACCACGATTCTGGCCATAGCCACTCTCGCCTCAAAGGTCGCCGAGGCCGTATGCGGAGTTAGCACAGTGTTAGATAAAGTTCTTAGTTCTTCCGGGACCTTACCCTCATCTTCAAAAACGTCTAGACCGGCTCCGGCAATCCATTTTTCCCTCAAGGCTCGAACTAAAGCTTTTTGGTCCACAATCGACCCTCGTGCGGTGTTGATCAAAATCGCTGTCGGTTTCATTAGTTTTAGCTCTCTCTCACCAATGAGGTGTTTCGTCTCCTCTGTCAAAGGTATTGACAGACTCACTGCGTCCGATTTTTCCAAGAGCTGGTCGAGAACGTGGTATGCCACACCATACTCTTCCTCAAACTCCTCATCTCTATGTCGATTAAAGTAAATTACTTTCATGCCCAAAGCCGTCGCCATTCTTGCTGTCCACCGTCCAATCCTCCCCAAACCGACTATTCCCATCGTCTTATCTTTAATTCCGGTACCCAGTAGCAAGTCCGGCTCCCATCCTTTATATTTTCCAGATCTGACAAAACGGTCACCCTCCATCACTCTCTTAAAAAGTACCAAGGTAAAAGATATCACTTGTTCCGCCACCGACTCCGTCAGTACTCCCGGAGTATTGGTAACACAGATACCTCTTTGAGTGGCCGCTTCCAAATCAACATTATCAAACCCCACTGCATAGTTACTCACCACCTTGAGCTGTGGCCCGGCCGCGTCCATTAGCTCAGCATCAATTTTTTCGGTCAGCAGAGCGATAATCCCCACTGCTCCTTTTACTCCCACCAACAAATCCTTTCGACTAATATCTTTGTCTGGCCAGACGTCAACTTGGTACTTGTCCTCCAACTTTTTTAAAAACTTACTTAGATAAACATGCGTGACAAAAATCTTCGACTTTCCCATACCTTCATTTAACCATATAAAAAGAATGATGTTTTTCAGCAAGGGTGCAGAAGGGCAAGCAATGTGGAAAATATAACTATCTTATACCCACTCTTCAGTCATCTTTAATTTTTTCATCATCCATTTGTCCATCTCGTCTTTGTACAACAAGCCATCTTTTGCTCCAAGTTTTGTGACCTGACTGCCGCCGTTGGCCAGACCCATCTTCAAAAAATCTTCCGGGTTCCGATACTGTAGTATTCCCGATACCACCCCGCTCACAAACGCATCTCCAGCCCCGGTATCATCAACCGATTTTACCGAGAAAGCTTCCATTTTTAACCACCTTCTGTTTACCACCACGCTCGCCCCTCTCTTCCCATCGGTAATCGACAATATTTTTGCTCCCATATCGACCATTTTTTTCACCATCTCCTTCTCATCTTCATAATCTACTCCCAACAAAAGACTCGCTTCCATTCGATTAATGTTAAAGAGATCAAATTTAGGCAATAATTTTAGTAGCCTCCCTTTTTGTTCCAGTTCTTTTTTACCCGGATTAACCCCAATCTTTAGGCCACTGGTCAAAGCAAAAGTTACTATATCTTCCAAAAATTCCATCTCCCCGCCGAGCGAAGAAATCTGAATCCAGTCTGCTTTTTTCATTTCTTCCCAATCAATCTCCCTGGAATCTATTAGTCCGCTTTCCCCTCTGTACGTCACGATCGATCTACCACCATCTGGAGAAACCAGCACCACCGATACTCCCGTCCTCCCTTCTCCTTTTTGCAACATAGATAGGTCTACCCCTTCTCGCTCTAGTTGTTTAATCATCACCTCTCCCAAATCGTCACTCCCTATACGGGAAATCATCTTCACTGCCTCTCCCAGTCTATGGAGAGCCACCGCCACGTTTGTCCCTCCGCCGCCGCTAGTCACCAGACTTTCCTCAGCCTCCAACTTTCCCCCAATCATCTCACACATCGCCACTCCACCAGGTACCTCATGGCCCTTAACCACCTTTAAACCGTTGGACTTCAACAACACATCCATCACCGCCGCCCCAATTACTACCACTTTTTGCATAAATTATTTAAACACCAGTTCTGATAATTTTTTAGACACTTCATTTGGGTTAGGGTCTTGCCAAACATTTCTACCAATCGCAATCCCTCTGGCTCCCGCCTTCATAGCTCCGGCAACTTCTGTATCCAAACTCTCCCAATCTACCTTTTTTCCACCCTGAGCCAGCACTCCAGTCTTTCCCGCCGCCCGCACCACCCAATTAAAACTATCGGCATCACCTGTGTAAGGCACTTTTACCAAGTCGGCATTAAGTTCCATCCCCATTCTGGCCCCATAAGAGACTACGTCCCGCTCAGATTCTCTACCGGCTACCTTCTTGCCTCGAGGATACATCCAGGCGATCACAATCATTCCTCTGGCATGAGCTTCATCTTCGATTTTGGAAAACTCCACC
>JAGVOE010000030.1 GCA_020052895.1 Candidatus Woesebacteria bacterium | reverse complement strand
TCATCGACGCTAACCTGTTTCACTTCTCTGTTCGAAATGGGAAGAGGTGGTTCCAAGTCGCACAGATCACCGGACAGTCCTGCAAGGACTGTCCTTGCAGGTCGCAGAACCTCCCCGTAGGGGCGAGCCGTGGCTCGCCCGACCTCCCCCACAATCCCCGCCCCCAAGCACAAACCTTGACATCCCATAACATTTGTGCTATAATCACGCATACTTCGAGCCTAACCTACGCACGTTAAAGGAGAAATCGAAAATGTTTCCCATAATTAATATTCCAGTTATCTACCTATTTATGGTCCCAATCGTATCCCCGATATTGGGAGTGATTATGAGCCTGGCACCATATGCATTCAATATGAAGTGGGCAATCTTCGCAATGGTAGCTCCCATAGTTATCTACATCTTGTTTATTCCAACCGCCATCCTCTATGTTTCAATCGGAATGTATTTGCTCGGCCTGATGTTAGGCTCAATAGTTTTCAAACTCTCTCTTTAGTCGTGTTTCCTTACCAATATCCGGTCAAAAGCCGGATTTTTTGTGCAACAAAAAGCCCCATGTTTCCATGAGGCTGTTTGTTTGCCCGGCGATGATCTACTTTCGCAATCAGTTGCCCAATCACTATCATCGACGCTAACCTGTTTCACTTCTCTGTTCGAAATGGGAAGAGGTGGTTCCAAGTCGCCCAAATCACCGGACAGGAAAAAAATCGATGTGACAATCCCTTTCCTGCTCGGTAATCATTAAAAATTTTAAACTACTCCCCAAGTCTTAAACTCTAACTGTCTTGAGTTCTAGAGTTCTCGATTCCTTGAGTCCTGCCTGCCGGCAGGCAGGTCTTTAGGGTTCTTCCCTGAATAGTGAATAGATTTGCAAAAAGATAGCACGAGTAATATTGATTTACTCTTCGAACATTAGTACAGATAAGCTAAACAATTTACATTGCTTACACTCTCTGCCTATCAACGTTGTAGTCTACAACGGTTCTTTCGTCCCTCACGGGACATGGATTTCTCATCTTGGGAATGGCTTCTCGCTTAGATGCATTCAGCGATTATCCAATACCATTGTGGCTACCCAGCAATGCACCTGACGGTAACAACTGGCACACCAGGGAATGGCTCATCTCGGTCCTCTCGTACTGGAGACAAACTCCCTCAAAAATCCCACGCTGACAGCGGATAGAGACCAACCTGTCTTACGCATTCGGTTGACACACATTCCTATGTGAATTGGACTATAACTTCATCCGTTCTGGATGGTTAACATTTAGTCTCTACGGGCGTCGCCTGTGGCGACTTCCCTCGGTATCGTCCGTTCTGGATTTCACCGATATAAGTTAACTTTTACATAATATATTCCTATACTATGTCGCCGTAATTTTGTGTCTTTAAGGGTTCAAACGGTTCAAAAACCAATTTCTTAGTTACTGAACGGTTTGAACCCAGCTCACGTAGCGCTTTAATGGGCGAACAGACCAACCCTTGGGACCTTCTTCAGCCCCAGGATGCGCTGAGCCGACATCGCTCTTAAATCCAATCATTACTGATTAGCTTGACTATACCTTCATCTCTTCGTTTTTTAATTTAAAGAGAGGTCAACGTATGATGGAATCACAGTCCATCTCATTCTCATCCCGCCAAAGGCGGGACTGAAATCAGTCGATACGGGGTTACAAATCTTGAATCTCTTCCAAGTGGTTCTTTACCACCTGTGAGTCTACGGTTCTTTTTCTTGAATAATTTAAATTTCTATAACCATCGATCAACTCAGCCACTGATATAAAATCTTGCTTTGTTTTGATTATTTCCATTCTATTCAAGATCAATAGCATTAATTGTGCTTGTTTCTTTTTTAATATCAAAAACTTCATGACTTTAGAGAGCAACAATCTGATCGATTTCTTATCAGAAATTATTAACTCCACCATGCCGTCTTTTCTATATCTCAAATGACCCAAGTTTATCTTTTCATATATTTCGGGTAATCCTTTTTTCCCGTTATCTTTTTGATAAAAGACAATTGAAGGAGATATCTGAAAGTCATATTTATAAGTTGAATTTTGCTTCAACTGAACATAAATACTTCCATCAGCATCAAGAAAACCTGCGATATATGACCAAAAAATACTTTTAACCATAGACAAAAATATTTGAACTTCCCACGGTATTGCCCTTTTCTAACCTTAATTTCAATCTAGTTTCAGTTTAATCCGAAACTTTCCCGAAATCAAGGCGGTTCGCAGAAATTAGGGTTTCACCGTTATGAGTTGACAATTTTTCTCAAATAAGTTTTGAGTGACTATATTTGGGAAACAGCACTCTGAAATCACTCTCAGAGGACCCCGATATGTTGAGGTAGCGAACCGCACCGTCGCTGTGGACGCTCAGGTGCGACTACTCTGTTATCCCCGGGGTAGCTTTTATCCGTTAAGCCCGGTACCTCCCACGAAGTACACGAGGATCACTTAGACCTACTTTCGTATCTGATCGACTTGTATGTCTCACAGTTAAGCACCCATATACCTATGCGCTTACACTCCGATTTCCATCCGGAGAAAGGGTACCTTTGTGCGCTTGCGTTACTCTTTAGCAAGCAACCTCCCCAGTTAAACTACCCACCAGACAGTGTTCCCTCCAAAGTTTGCATTTGGATTAGGTTAGAAACATGCGTCGCAAAGAGAGGTATTTCATATTTCGCACCAACAATAAATTGTAGGTGCTCCCTCCTATGCTAAACAGTTACAGCACACATTTCAGTGCCAAGTTGTAGTAAAGCTCCACGGGGTCTTTTTGTCCTGCTGCCAGTAGGCCGCATCTTCACAGCCAATTCAAATTCGCCGAGTCTCTTCTCAAGACAGTTATAAAGTCGTTTCACCTTTCGTGCAGGTCGGAACTTCAATACTCTTTATATCGCTATAAAGTTTAGACTATATCTTATCCATTTACGGATTCTGACGTATAGTCGTTGAGGATTTCCCGATCGAAATCGAGATCTTTCCTGCTGATTGACTCCACCGAACAGATTTTCACTCTTTCGAGTACTGTCGGATACTGAGTTATTCCAGCATTTAGTCAGATTTTCACTCACCTGCTTCACTTACTTACAAAAACATTTAGCGATTCCTGAGTGCCTCGATATAAATATCGTGGTCGAGCAAGTTGTGTTACCAACCCGACAAGGAATTTCGCTACCATAGAACAGTTCACTTTTGTTACTACATCAATCTTTTTTATTTATTAATACGCCTTGATATTTCTATCAAAGTCTTTATGTCGCCATAAAGGTCGGACTATATCATCCCCGCCATGCGAGGGTCGACATATAGTCTCTGAGGATTCTCCGATTATTACATCGAAGTCTTTCCTGCTGATTGACTCCACTGATCAGATTGTCACTCTTTCGAGTACTGTCAGATACTGAGTTATTCCAGCATTTGGTCGACTTTTTTAACTACAATTTTGTTCATAGTTACTGCTGCCGTTCACCGGGGCTTCAATTGCAGGCTCATATTCTTGCGAATGATCACCCACGCATTTAACCTTCCGGCACTGGGCAGGTTTCAGCCCGTATACTTCAGCTTTCGCTTTTGCACAGACCTGTGTTTTTGTTAAACAGTCGCTTTATACTCTTTTGTTGTAGCCCAGATCTTAACCTGAGCAAGGCATCTCGTAGAACTTACGCCTAGCTAATTTGCCGAGTTCCTTAAGAAGAGTTCTCTCGCTATCCTTGGTCTACTCGACCAGAGCACCTGTGTCGGTTTGTGGTACGGATTATCTGCACTCTCATTGCGACGCTTTTCTCGGAAACTGAAATCATCCAACTTGCCCACCTTACGGCAGACTCGTATTCATAACTCGTATAAACGCCACTGCGGATTTGCCAACAGTGACTGACTTGCTATTTAAGCGTATGTATCTTCAACACACCGCTTGGACTATCCAACTTCGTCCCGCCCCAATTAATAACGATTACAGACAAGGACTGGAATATCAACCAGTAATCCATCGGCTACGCCATATAGGCCTTACCTAAGGGTCGCCTTACTCTACGTCGACGAACGTTGCGTAGAAAACCTTGCTCATTCGGATATAAAGATTCTCACTTTATTACGCTACTCATGCCGGCATTCTCACTTCTTGCTGCTCCAGCAAACCTTCCGGTTCACCTTCAAAGCCACAAGAACGCTCCTCTACCACCCCGCAAAGCCCTTCGGCGTCGTGGGGTCCCAAAATTCGGTAATACATTTAGCCTCGTTACATCTTCAGTCGTGTATCTCTCGGCTAGTGAGCTGTTACGCTTTCTTTCAAGGATGGCTGCTTCTGAGCCGACCTCCTAGGTGTCTGAGAAATGACACGTCTTTTACCACTTAATGTATATTTAGAGACCTTATTTGTGGGTCTGGGATGTTTCCCTTTCGCCCCCGGAGCTTAGCCCCCGGGTACTGACTCCCGCACAATTGATATGGGTATTCGGAGTTTGGTTGAAAGTCACGATTTTACTCGTGAAGTTCATTCAGTAACTCTACCCCCCATACCGTAAATACGAGGCCATGCCAAAACATGTTTCGAGGAGAACCAGCTATCTCCAGGTTCGTTAGGCATATTACCTCTAACCACAAGTCATCCGAGAATTTTGCGACATTCAACGGTGCGGTCCTCCTCCCGCCTTTCGGCGGGATTCAACCTGCTCATGGTTAGCTCACCTGGTTTCGGGTCTACACAACACAACTACGCGCCCTGTTAAGACTTGGTTTCCCTTCGGCTTCCCGGAACATATCGGTTAACCTTGCTGTGTTGAGTAACTCGCCGGCTCATTCTTCAATAGGCACGCCGTCACCCCGCGTAGCCTTGCGGCGTAGTGGGGCTCCGACTGTTTGTTAGCAATCAGTTTCAGGATCTTTTAATAGGGCTACTCACCCTTCTTTTCACCTTTCCCTCGCGGTACTAGTTCACTATCGGTCAGTAAAAATAATTAGTCTTGGACTGTGGTCAGCCCGGATTCGATCTAGAGTTTGCCGTCTCCAGATTTACTTAGGTACCAGACTTTAATTTTTCCAATTTCGAATACGGGACTCTCACCTCCTATGGTCAACTATTCCAAATTGTTCTTCTATCAGAAAAATTAAGTTGTGTCTGGCCCTGCAACCCCACCAATAAATTGATGGTTTAGACTCACCCCTGTTCGCTCGTCGCTTACTAAGGGGCTCTCATTCGATTTCTTTTCCTTTGGGTACTTAGATATTTCAGTTCCCCAAGTTCCCGGTCACAACTTACGTTGCGTAACAACCAGATAAATCTGGTTAGGTTTCCCCATTCGGACACTGCCGGATCATAAGTTCTTGTCACCTCCCCGACAACTTTCGCAGACTTGAAACGTCCTTCTTCGGTTTTTACTGCCAAGGCATCCACTGATTGCTTGAGTAGAATAAATCAATACTATTTTGCTTCAAATTTGAATTTGAATTCGTGCGATCTACTTGCATAATCTATTCACTTTTCAAGGAACAACATTTTGAGCTCACTTGAGCTCGTGGTTGATTCTAAAGGTATGCCCCTTTGGAGTCAATCACCAATTCAAGTATTTCTGTAGGGGCTGCCCTTGCGGCTGCCCGTATCATGTGGACCGTGCCGGACTCGAACCGGCCACCTCTACATTGCAAATGTAGCGCTCTACCAGATGAGCTAACGGCCCGATAAGAAAAAGTCCGCCTTTAGCGGACCGGAATGCAAACCAATACAGCAAAAAACCTAGGGGGCTTTTGTGCTCACTGTTCGGTTTATCTTCATAATGTCTGCTAAGGACAAGAGAAAGTATACCAAACAGCTACGGTTATTTCAAGCTCCAGATGACTGTCACTGTTTTACTTATATTCGTGCTTCCTGGCTGAAGAGCCGCCCCACCTCCACCACCCATCTCTTTCATGCCATACATCGTCGGGTACGACACTCCTCCTCCACTTCCCTCACTCACGCTGATAATTGTTCCCAGACTCGTCCCACTGGCCGCCGCCATCGCCTCGGCTTTGACCTTGGCATCGGCAATTGCGTCAGCCATCAGTCCATCTTCAGCCTTTCGGCTGGTATCCAGCTGAAAATTCGGTCCGTATACATTGGTCGCTCCACCGCCGGTAAGTAAGTTAGCCAAGTCTGAGGCTCTTTCCACATCGCGTAAAGTTACCGTAATTGAGCTATTTACATTCCACTGTCCCGGACGCATCTTAGAGACTCCGTTGTCATAGTACTGCTCTTGGTTTTGGTAGATCGAGAGAGACTGGGTCTGGATATCCGTCGGATCAACTCCAAAAGTCTTAATGGCCTGAGTTATGGCATTTATCTTATTATTTACCTCATTTACAGCCTCATCTTTGTTGTCTTTTACCGCATTCACTCCGGCCGTAAAACTGGCTATCTGGTTTTTCTCCTTTGATTCAGCATATCCCGTCACCGTCACCATCCGTTCCGGGCTCATCACCATTCTCCCCCAGTTAATATCTTTCCAAGGAAAAAAGTAAATCACCGCCAATAAAAATCCTACCCCAAACACTATCCACGCCAGTCTAGCAAAGTCTTTCATCATCCCTCTACTTTAGCAATTATCCCCCCACTAGTCAATTTTTTACTCCAAAAACCCTTTCATCTCCCCAAAATCCTCAATCACATACTCCGCTCCAAAGCCCAGCTGTGTCTCTCTTTTATAAAATTCTTCATACCTCTTGGGGAAGTACAGTCCGGTCTTTACCCCAGCCCGTCTACCGGCCACAATATCCTTACCATTATCTCCCACCATCAGCGCCTCATCCGGCTTGCCACCCATCAGCCTCAGGGCTTTTTCAATCGCTTCCGGGTGTGGCTTTACAAACTCCACATCTTCTTTGCCAAGAAAGACATCGATCAAGTCCCGCAAACCGTTATTACGGAGCGCCGTCTTCACCCAGCGTTTCCTCGAAGCGGTCACCACCGCAATTTTTCCACCTTTAGCCTTTATCGCTTTTAAGACCTCCAAGGCCCCTGGGTTTAGCCGAACGTTATTAAGTTTTTCCAGAACTTCCTCTTCCAATTCAG
>JAGVOE010000049.1 GCA_020052895.1 Candidatus Woesebacteria bacterium | reverse complement strand
GCATTGTACAGTCCGACCTTGTCTCTTGAAACCTGCTCCGCAAAGACCGTCGCAAACTCGTTTTGGGCTAGCTCTCCGGTAGGGCTCAACCTACTTTCCAACTCTTTTAGCGAACCTACTCCGGGAAGCGAAACTGAAACGTCTATCCAGCCTTTGGTCGCAAAATCAACTGTTGTCAATACTCCACTGGGAGGAATAAACCCAGCAATTTGGTCCAAGTAATCCTTATATCTGAAACGCTCTTTTTTAAGGGACTCAACTTTATCTAAAATGTACTTAGTCAAGACATACTTAGTGAGTGCCTCCTTATTAGAAGAGATTTGTCCAGAAATAACTACTGCTTGGTCGTCCACTTTTTTAATCTCCCGATTGACGGTAGAAAGACTAATTATCACATATGCCGTGGTGCCTAAAAAGTAAATGACAAAACCCCCAAAAACCAAAACCATCAAAACCAAGACTTTGTTCTTTAAAACACCCTTTCTCTTTTTTTTACCAATCAGATTTATTTGCACCATATTTTTAGATCGCTAAACCTTTGGCCACGGCAAACACCGGTCCCAAATTTTTGTACTTGGTATCTACCTCCAGTCCAGAAAAAGAGTCTCCCATCACTACCTCCAGATTTAAAGACTCCGACAAATAGGGTATCAACCCCAGTAAATAAGATCCGCCACCTGTCAGAATAAATTTTTCGACGGCACTTCCAGTGTGGTCATCCTTAAAGGAGATCATTAGTTTACGAATCTCACCAATTACATTGTCCACCACTGGTTTGAGTATCGTAAACATCTTGCCGTCCAGCTGGTCTTTGGCGAAACCATAACTTCTTTTATAACTTTCTGCCTGATCTAAAGGCAGGCCAAAAGCCTCAGCAATCATCTTGGTCATCGCTGATCCTCCAACCGGCACGTAAAAATTACCAAACAACTTCGTCTTACCGGAAATTACTAAATTTGTTCCACTAGCTCCCCAATCCGTGATAATCGCCGGACTCGAGTCACTTAAGTTACTGGCAAAGACTCTGCTTAGAGCCGGTATCTCATTCTCTACCCTAACTGCATCCAATCCCACGAGCTCCATCATCTGAATATACGTCTCAGAAATTCGTGAAGGTACAGCGACTACATAAACTAATATTTTGGCCTCGCTATCGTATTTATCTGGTTTTTGCAAAACTACCCAAGAAGTTTCTGCTTCACTCGGAGGAAAGGGGACTGACTGATCTAGTTCCCACTTTATAGCCGTGGCCAACTCCGGACTGGACATAATCGGAAACTTTAAAACTCTCGAAAAAACAGCCGATTCTGGCACCGAAGTCACTACCTTATTGGTCTTCAAACCCGACTCTTTAATTAAAACTCTCAGACTATCTGTCAAAGCTATCTTTTCTGAATTCGTCATAGCACTGATGTCCTTCCCAAACTGGTTTTGGCCCAAGCCTAAAAACTTAACCCGATCTCCGTCGGTGTGAATCAGTTTGATACTTGTCGATCCAATATCTAAGCCAAAGTAAGCAGGCATAGATTAATCATAACATTTCTACTGAGAAATTGAGCCTCCAGAAAAGAGAACGTAATCAAACACTGGTGGCAGTTGATCTGTTTTGGACTCATCGTACTCAATCCCATATTTAACTGTGTTTTCGGTCGAAGAACTCACCTCACCTACAGCTCGATAGTTGGCTATTTGAGAAGGGAGCTCACCGCCAACCGGCTCCACTCCCAGAGAAGCCGCCGACCCCAAAACCGTAATCACTAACTTTCTTGAGACACCGGCCGCAATACTTATTGGGCTAGGGGTGACGTAGTCGTAATTTACTCCAGCAAAGCTCCCACCAGACACTACTGTGGTAAAACCACCAGTCCCGTTAGTATCAAAAGCATAATCAATCAATCCACTCTCTCTCACGTCGGAAACAAAAATTGCCGGTGTCCCACCAGCGGTGGCTGCCCTCCAGTAAATCTTAATCCCCGAAACATCAGTCACCCCCTCTAAATTTACTTCCAGCACCTGTCCCGGATTAATCGTTTCCGAAGTTATCCCAGTTGAACCTCTCTCCTCCAAAAAGACTTGGTACTGGCCATTTACTCCAAGCGGTCCAGATACTGGTATACCTTTGGCAATCGACTCTTCCAGCCCAGCTTGAGCTGTCAAAAGTGCTTCGGTGTTCTCCATGTTCATCTGCTGAATTCTGGTATCCACCGTCGATCGACCAGCCAAAGAGACCGCCACTGCACTCACCACAGTCATGATCAAGACCATGACCAGAGCTACTTGTCCCGAATGTCTCATCGGAATTACTTGAGGCTGTTTTGAGTTAAAATTCATTTAAATTAAACCACTATTAAGCAAATAAACTTCTGTTGAGACATTTTGCTCAACTTTGATGCCAGTGCTCAGAATATTACTACTGGCGTCAATTGTTATTTTAATCTTATCACCGACACCGGCCAAACAAAACCAGGTAAAATCCAAGGTCTCTACTTTGATATCGTCCGAATTCAAGTACCCCTTTTGGCCAGTCTCTGAAGCGGTCGAGGCCACCTTATCGTCCTCCAATGAGTACACCGTTTCGTGACCGTTGAGATCTCTCACCCTCAAGCTCGTTCCCCCGTACCCAGCCGACTCCGTAGTCAGACACTCCAGTCTCGATCCCATTCCCACATTAGTTACTTCACCGTAACGGATATCTTTTTCCAGGGCTCCTAAAATAGAATTTAGAGTACTGTTTAAGTTTGAGTTTACATCGGAAAAACCAACCGATTTTAAGTTTTGATAAAAAAGAGTCGTTCCTCCCAACAGAATAATTGCCAAGAGAAGAACCGAAATAATGGCTTCAATTAAAGTATAGCCTCTCATTTTTTCTCTCTAAATAATAATTGAGATAAACTAACTTCATAGGTTTTACCACCATCTAGCCACTCTGCCTTGATCGAAACCTTGACCGAGTCTGGATACTTCTCCATCGTTATCAAGCACCTAAATGGCTTATCAATCACACACGGATCAATCAAAGCGTTCTCGGCCGAACTATAAAAAGATTCTGGGTTTGTGTCTCTAGCTGTTTTATAATCTCCCAATCTTTCTTTAATGATCGTCAGAGCTTCTGCTTTTTGTTTTTGAAACGAGGTTGTTCTAACAGACTTGGTCATGAGGTCCGAAACTCCCACCAAGACCAGCCCAATAATACCAATCGCCACCACAATCTCAATTAGCATCTGACCTCCGTTTTTAATACCCAACTTCTTTTTCATATCTAGTTATTACTCACCCTTCCGTAAGCTCCAATCGTCATTGAGTTGGTTAGACTATCATCGTTTTTATTTTGGATGATTATCGAGTAATCAGTGCCGGCACTCAGATAACCAGATCCCGGCAAGAATGTTAGTTCAAAAGGTAGCGAAAAAACCGAGCCTGCCAGCACCTTAATGTCCGGGAATACCACATCCGCTGGGCTACATTTCACCGTCACTGTCAGCCCGGCAAGATCACTATCAATCAAAGTAGTTTTAATTTCATAGCCCTTAAGCGAGTCACAGCCCGCCGGATACTGCAGACTAGACGCCATCGTTCTGACTCTCTCAATCTCGGACACAAAGCTTCTGGCATCGTTACTCACGGTTTGAGACTTACTAAAGTTTAGATAAGTGGCCACCGCCCCCCCGGACAAAATTAAAATCATCGACATTACCATCATGAGCTCAATTAAGGTGAATCCTTTCATGGATTGGTAACCAAATAGGTGACATCTACCTCCATACACGGAGCCGACAAAGTATAGGTCGTGGTACTAGTTTTGGAGTAGCTGTAAGCCCCGTCACTGGCTCCTACACACGGCTTCGGATCGGAAGGAGTTTTATTGATCATCGTCGGGCCACTAGTTCCACAACTTAAGATCGAACTTTGGGCGTCGCCTTGATAAACATAGGTAGCGTCGGGATAAATTCCAGTCAGGGATCGGCATATCTCCAAAGATTGTCTCATGGCTTCTAAATCCGACTTTCTTCTGACATCTCTGGATCTAGTCGTAATGGCCGCATATGAAACTATACCGGCGGCAAAAATAACTCCGATAATGGTAATCACCACCAAAAGCTCTATAAAGGTAAACCCACCCTGCCGGGAGCCTTGTCGAATGATCATTGTAGGTTGCCCACACAGTAATGAGTCACTCCCGCGTTCCAGTTGCAATTCTCGGCCGAGTTACCACCGGTGCCACTACCCTCCATGGCCGCACAGATACAGTACCAGTTCTCGATACAAGTATTCACTCCGGTGTAGTCGGCACTACTACCAGGGTCCACCGGCCAGGCACTTTTTAAAAAAGTAGCCGCCTCCTTGCAAGATCCACTCGGATACTTAAACTCGTTTACTGAATAATACTGTTCTAAAGAGTTTTGAATCGCCACCAGATCTTGTTTTCTTCTGGTGTTTCGACCACTAATCTGCACCGATGAGTAGGCCACCGTCGCCAAAGCCATTATCACACCTATAATTCCGATTACCACCAATAGTTCAAGTAAGGTAAAGCCTGCCTGTCCTGAGAGTCGCCGAAAGTTTTTTTTCATTTTCATATTCATGGTTGAGAAACAATATACATCACTCCAGTTTTCGAAGTTGGCGAGCCACATACGCACTGATTGCCCACATCAATCGTAAACAAACTACATTTTGT
>JAGVOE010000016.1 GCA_020052895.1 Candidatus Woesebacteria bacterium | reverse complement strand
TTTTCAAATCAGTCGCTCCAAGATTGAGCTTTTTCTCCAATGCCCGCGTTGTTTTTATATGGACTGTCGGCTGGGACTTGGCCGTCCCTCCACACCTCCATATACTCTGAACAACGCCGTCGACTCTCTTCTCAAGAGCGAGTTTGATCTGCTTCGAAAAAAAGGCGAGAAGCATGAGCTGGTCACCAAATATGGCATCGATGCCATTCCATTTAAACATCAAGACCTGCCCCAGTGGCGGGGTGAGGTCAAAGCCTATGTTGGGGCTTTGGCTCTCGATAAAAAGAGTAATCTAATGATCAATGGCTTAGTGGACGATGTCTGGCAAGACAGCCAAGGACGTCTGGTCATCGCCGACTACAAAGCCACCAGCACTACCAAAGAAATATCCCTCGACGACGAGTATAAGCAGTCCTACAAACGCCAAATGGAAATCTACCAGTGGATCTTTCGCAAACTAGGCTTCAAGGTTTCCAAAGTCGGCTACTTTGTCTTTGCCAACGCTCAAAAGAACCTTCCCAAGTTCGATGGCAAGCTGGAATTCACCATGTCTATTGTTCCTTACGAGGGAAATGACGACTGGGTAGCCCTCACACTCTTGGAAATTAAAGAGCTTCTCATCTCAGACCATCTTCCTTCTCCAGCACCGGAGTGCGAGTACTGTGCCTACAAGCAGCGCTCGGTCCAGGCTGCACGTAAGCTAGCCTAAGAAAAGCGTCTTAAAGATAGGCTTGCAATTCATACACATACCCTATATGATATCTCAGACTTAAAAAGTCAAACCTTAAATCCCTTCAGGAGGCTCAATTGAACACTTTTTTCTCTTCGCTAGCTATTAATCTGGCAGTGTTGTTTCAACAGTATGAAGTTTGTAGCTGGTGTGGCCACATGGGTGTGCCTGGTGATGGTAATGGTATCTTTATGGACACAGATTACTTTCCTGGGCGAGGCTTTTCCTATTCGGCTATTCCCATCTGTGGCGGCTGCGGAGGACTCGGAATTCAGTTTTCTACACGCGACTTCCAAGACAGAACAGACAAAATTGGTGATCTACGTTTTAAGTTCTACCCAATGGACAGCTTTCCGGAACCGCCTTCAGTTGTCCCTTATCAATATCTCAATGAACTATTGAAGGAAGTCGAAGATCTAGTTGCCAGATATAAAATTACTTCAGATTGTTACGCTACCAGACTTATACACCCTGAAAGTCACGCCCGGCAAACACTCACAGCCTTGGAAGAGTTGGTGCAGGTCGATCTACAAGTCCTCAACGAGGACAATCCGGATTTGCCAGTTACGTATGCTGAGGCAAATAGAGGGGCTATGATTGCACTTTATTCAGGAAAGTTTGAAAAAGGTTTTCAGCTCTTCGAGTCACTTTTGGAAAAGTTTCCCGACGACAGTACCTTGTGGCATGACTACACCATTCTTCAAATCATCATCAACCGGAACAGCTCAAAGATTGACGAACTCTGGTCAAAATCTACCTCCAAGGAGCCAAAGAGAGCTCTACATTTTTTTCAGGCCGGCAAATATTACTGGGCAGAGAAAAAACCCTACAAGGCTCTAGAATATTTGAAAGCCGCCAAGGACCAGCCTGACTGGGCAGAGTTTCAGGTTATCCACGGAGTTGATCTTGATGATTTAATCGGATCAATTGAGGGAGATATCTACTTTAGTTCTCCATATAAATACGTCAACGAGCACTAAACTCACTTAAACCCATCTCTCATTATGAGAGGTGGTTTTTTTATAGTGAGATAATATCTTCATGAATCTTGCTTATTTTCATTTTGAGTTGCCCGAAGGTCTCATTGGCCAAGAAGCCATTGAGCCGCGAGACTCATGTAGACTACTAGTCGTCCATCGAAAGACTCAGACTCTGTCTCACCACTCCTTTCGAGACCTCTTAACGATCTTGGACTCAAACTCGGTCCTGGTTCTAAACGACACCAAAGTATTTCCGGCCAGACTCTTTGGCACCAAAGAAACCGGAGGCAAGATTGAGTTCCTTCTTCTAAAGCAACTTTCTTTGGATACTTTTGGATGTATTGCTCGGGGAAAATTAAAAAACGAACAGAAGATTATTTTCGATGCGGATCTCATTGGAGTGGTTAGTCATTGCGAGGAGCGTAGCGACAGTGGCCCTGCCTGCCGGCAGGCAGGAATCCAGGTCACATTTAATTTTTCCGGTCCCGATTTACTTTTTAAATTGGACGAACAGGGCAAAACTCCTCTCCCTCCTTACATTCACTCCTTGGCCGACGAAAAAGATCTTCGCCGGGATTATCAAACCGTTTACGCGAAAGAAAAGGGGAGTGCTGCTGCTCCCACAGCCGGCTTGCACTTTACCGAAAATCTCTTGGCAGAATTGGTGGCTAGGGGAGTCCAAATAGAAAAAATTACTCTTCACGTCGGCCTCGGTACCTTTAAACCTGTTTCAGTCGAGCAAGTGGCTTCAAAAACTCTTCACTCAGAATCTTTTTGGCTCACTCCGGCAGTGGCGGAAAGACTTAATCAAGCCAAAGCTGATGGTAAAAAAATAATTGCGGTGGGCACCACCACTTGCCGAGTATTGGAATCTCAGTCGGACGCAACCGGAACTCTGGTGGCCGGAGAAGGGGAGACCAAAATCTTTATTCAGCCGGGATATAAATTTAAATTTGTAGATGGACTAATCACGAACTTTCATCT
>JAGVOE010000053.1 GCA_020052895.1 Candidatus Woesebacteria bacterium | reverse complement strand
CAGATGATCTCGAAAGTGCTCAAAAAGAGCTCCTCCAAACTCAATCAGCTCTTCTAAGGGCCATTCCTAATGCCGCTCTTCCTTCCGCCGGACCTACCCCTCTTCACCAAAACTTCAAGGCCTTCGAGGCGGCTCTTCGCCAGGCAGATCCCCAGCTAAGAATCAATCCCACTCAGGCTGGCTCTCAAGCTATTGGCCTGCTCGAAATTACTCACGGCGAAAACCGCAATATCAGCCCCGAAGCCATTCGTCTCTATAGTTTGGGTCTCACCACCACTAGACTCACCGAAATCGAAAAGAGTGCTCTCGCCAACCCCAATTCTTCTCTTGGTCAGCTTTACCAAACTCACCGTGATGTTTTTCAACAAGTTCACTTCCAGATAAAAAAACTTTCCGACCCTCACTCCAAAATTGGCCAAGAGATCTCCAAAAGTCTCAAGCCTCTAAACTCGATCTCCAGCGGTCTAGCCAGCTTTTACAACACTCACCCCGGTCTCCAAACCGTCGCCAAAATCGCTCTCGACCCCGTGGGCTCAGCTAAGTCCTGGGCCAGTCGTCAGGCTGGTCGTCAAATCGGCAAGCACCTCATTGAAAACACAGGGAGTCTTGCAACCAAAAAAATCGGCGGCTTCCTCATGGAACACGGTCTAAAAGACGGGGTTACTGCTCTTACTAAAGCAGCCGCCCAAAAGGCCTTGGTTAAAGTAGCTACTTGGGCCGCCCTCAAGCTGGGTATTAGCCTTACAGCCGAGTCTCTCAACGCCATCATGCCAGGACTAGGCTTACTAGTCGACGTTGTTGTTCAAATCGCTCTTTGGCTTGCCGAAAAAACCATCGGTGCCGCTTACAACGCCTTTCAAGGAGTCGCCGAAAGTATTTATGGTGAAAAAATAAAAGCCCGTGACTTTTTAATTCCCTTAGTTACTTTGGGTGGAGCGGCAGCTGCCGTTGGCAGTTCATTTTTTGCCGGCCTCGTTCTGGTCGTCCGCACGACCCAAGTCGCCATTGTCTCCGCTATCGGTATTATCATCGGCTCCGTTATCACCGTTGGTCTTTATCTTGGTTTCACCTACCTCGTTGCCCCCATGCTCTCTACCCTAGTCCAGCTCGACAGTGTCGAAAAAGTCAACTACTCAGAATATGCTCCAGAGGCAAGTTCTAGCGGTGACTGTGCGTGGCCGACCAAAGGACGCTATATGGTGCAATCAGGTCCAGACGGAGGGACACACGATCTTAGCAACCTTCAAGCAATCGATATTTTCGGGCCAGGAAATATAAACGGAACTCCAATCGTATCCTCTACAGATGGAATCGTAACTACCAAGGGTCCCTACTCAAACTACGGTAACACCATCGTCATTCAAACAAAAAATAGTGCCGGCTCTTTCCAGGTAATATATGGACATATGAGTAGTATGAGTGTCGGCGTTGGACAAAAGGTTACTCAAGGACAAAAAATTGGTACCGTCGGTTCGACTTCCTTATTTCCAAATCCTCACATTCATTTTGAATATAAAGGAATTAAATATAATCAGTGTCCCGCCGGAGGTAAAAAAATTCCCGATAAATGTGCTAATTTTGTTAGTTGTGGTAGTGTTTATACAAACTGAGAATAAATATGAATTACTTAAAATTATTTCCTCTAACAAGAAATCAAAAAATCTTATTCTTTCTCATAATTACCACTGTCGTTGTTGTGCTTTTTTACATATTTTCCAAAATTCCACAAGGGGAATCACCGATTTATACAAACACCATTCCGGTAATTCCAACCAAAACAAAGAGAACAGAAGCTGAGGCTGTTACTCTCGACCCTGTCAGAATTCTTAATCCGGAACAAAAAACAATTTTCAATTGGGGTTCAGTAACGACAAACATTCCGGAATCCATGGGGATTTACTCCATAGATGTCCCGATTATAAATACAGGCACCATCTCTAGCCTCATCGGAAAACTAGGTTTTAGCAAACAAGACCAACTAACTGATCTTCCCGAGGGAGATTTGCAGTTCATCAATAGCGCCAACAGCCTCTTTGTCTCCACCAACACAAACCAGATTTCCTATTTTACCAGCCTTGATATTCCACCTCACAATCTCAATATTCCAACTTCTGAAGCTATTGTAACTGCAAAGAAAATAATTTCTGATCTTTTTGGCGAATCTTTTGTGTTGACTCTCGATAAAAACCCAGAAACAAGATATTTCATTCACAATCCAACCAGTGTCGAAGTCGAACCTAAAGAAGCTACCATGGAATCCGCCAATGTTATCGCCATTAGCTTCAAGCAAATCATTAGTAACTTTCCCATAGTGTCTCTCTCTCAAAAAGGAGGGGTCGTTTCGGTCGCGATTGATACAACAAACAAACTTTATTCAATGATTGTGAATGGAGGATATCAAAAAGTTACCGAGATAAAAAAAGATCCTCTTATCAGCTTTTCAAATCTAATGGAAAATGCTACCCAACAATCCTTGCGTATCAGCCAATCCAAAGATATGAATTCAGAAAGAAGTTTTACTGATGCTAAACAAATAAACGTCACAGTAAAATCAGTAGATCTGGGTTATTTTCAACTCAACAACGACACTTTATCTCCTATCTACATCATTAATGGAATTATGTCTGCAAAGGGCCTGGTAGAATATCCAGCTATATATATCGTCCCCGCCACCAAATAAACAATTCTTTATCTTGAGTTCTTGATTCCTAGAGTTCTTTTTACCCCTGTGTCCTCACCGGCATCACCACCTGTATCCAATCATCTCCGTCCTCTCTCTTGAAGACGCTTGGCTTTAGTTCTCCTTCCGTTTCCCACCTCACCATCTCCACGTTATTTACACTCAAATAATCGAGTAAGTATCTGGCATTAAAGGCTACCGTCAAAGCCTCACCCTCCACTTCACTTTCTATCTCCGTCGAGTTACTTCCCAGCTGACTACTTTCAGCTCTTACCACCACTCTCTTTTCCTCTATGGCCATTTTTACGATATTGGCATTGTCCTTAGCAAACAAATTGGCCCTCTTGACCGCTTCTAGTAGCTCTTCCCTGGCAAACAAGGTCTTTGTTGAATAGGTATTCGGAATTATCTGTTGGTAAGGAGGAAACTCGCCTGCAATCAGTCGAGAGGATACTTCCATATCGGCGATAGTAAAAATTACTTGTTGATTTTCTTTGTCAAACTCCACTCCAAAAGTATCCTCTCCTGTTTCCGACAGCACCTTCGAGACCTCCGATAGCGATCTGGCCGGCAAAATAAACTTGGTCTCTTTTTCTAGACTAGACTTGGCCACCTCCAGTTTGTCGGAACTTAAGCGATATCCATCCGTCGCTACCAAAGTCGCGGTTTTTTCTGATAGCTCCCAAAGCACTCCAGTCAAGACTGGTCTAGTATCATCTCTAGCCGCCGAGATACACACTCTGTCCATCTTTTGCCGAAATTCACCGCTCTTCAAACTCAGCTGAGCCTTTTTGGCCCTGGGAATACTTGGAAAGTCTTCTGACCCTTGTCCAATAATCTCGGCATTTATACCCTTGGCTTCTATTTTTAAAGAATCTTTATCGGAAGACAAATTCACCACCCCCGCCGGCAAACCAGATACCAGCTCCGAAAAAAGTTTGGCCTGCACTACCAGCTCTCCTTCTTCTTCAATCTTAGCTGGCACTCGCACCCAGAAGCTTATCTCCAAGTCTGTCGATACCAAATTTACTTCGTCCTTAGTTACTTGTAGGAGTATCCCCGAAAGAATCGGGAGTTGCGGTCTTAAGCCAATTCCCCTATTTACAATTCCTAGGTATTTTTTTAGGTCGGTCGTCTGAACAGATATTTTCATTTGTCTTTATTGTATACATAATCTCCGTCATTGCGAGGAGCGAAAGCGACCTGCCTGCCGGCAGGCGTGGCAATCTCACTCCATTTATTTTGCTTTAAGTTATTAATACATTAATTATTTAAATAAAATAGTAGTCAATAGTAGTAAGTCCCGTGGACAAGTGGACAACCAGCCTGAGCCATGCCTGTATTCCTTGTTATTAATTATTTTTCGACTCCTACATCAATCTTTCTCAGCAAATACCAAATAAATCTCTCTCAACTAATAACTAATAACTCGCTATCTCTG